>JAGYOT010000452.1 GCA_018399455.1 Desulfobacterales bacterium | reverse complement strand
CATCCGGCAGATTGAATTCCGGTGGGGAAGGCGTGGTTTCTTCCCCGAGGAAAACTTTTAGAATTTCAGCGGAGAGATTCTGAAATTCCATGGACAGGCCCCGTGAGATCTCCGGTTGCGGACGGTCAAAAATTCGGCATTGAACGGGCCGAAAACTGTAGAGGAGACAGAGATTGTCATTTAAAAGGGGGCAGCCGGCGGCTTCAGTGGAAGGCTTTTTTTCATTTTCTCCCGAACGGGCGGCAGTCTCGACTGCCAGGGCCCGGCTAATGCACCCCTGCCGTTGCTCCCGGCTGAGTTCGGTATTTAAGCCGAACTGCAGGTAGATAGCTTCCGCCAGTGTCAGGCGGACGAGTCCAAAACAGCATCTGCTGTGGTCGAGGCCGCAGCGCAGGGTGGATTCCGGAATGTCGGCCTCCGCGATGGCCAGTAGACTTTGTACCTGATCAAAGTAAGGTTTAAGTTCAATTTTGAATTTCGGGATTAAGGCGGGTTCGGCAATGTTTAAGGGCGCTTCCTTTTTCCCGTACTTGTGCAGAAATCGTTTTTGCGGCTGCTCCGTCGGCTGTGCGCGCAGGCCGCGCATTTTTTTTGTGGCGCTTTTACTGTCGAGGCCTTTCCGAAGGAGATAGGAATAGACCACCGTTCCCGTTCGGCCGATGCCATGGCGGCAGTGGATCAGAACCTTTTTCCCCAGGTAAATACACTCGTCAAGCCAATCCAACGCTTTCTCCAGCTCCTCCAGCTCCGGCAGCCCGGCGTCGATGATAGGCAGATAATAAACCTCAAATCCCTGTTCCTGTTCAAACCTTGCCAGCTCCTCAATTTCAAGGCAAAGGTTCATAATCGCCTTGATTCCCTGGTTTTTGATGCTGTCCAGCTCCGCATAAGACATGGGGGCATGCCCTACAGCCAGCCGGGGCGTCACCCAGGTCAGGGGATAGACCGGGTCATGGGTTTTTTTGAATAGGGAGAGAATCATAAATATCCTGAATGATTGTTTTCGCCAGTTCGAGGACGTGCGCTTCATTTTTAATCCGCATGTCCAGGAGCACGGTTTTGCCGAGTACGGTCCCCAGCCGCTGAAGGTTAGCCCCGGTATCGGAAAAGGATCGGCGGTCAAACGTGGCTTCCAGGAAATCGGCGGTGGTTTTGACCCTGAACCGGAATGTTTCAAGAATTCGGCGAATGAGTTGAATTCGGGAAAAACGCTGTTCTTCGTTGCCTCCGCCGCCCTTGAAGCTGAAATGGATATAGTTTTGCTCGGCCACCGGACCCTGGATCGCGTCAAGTACGGCAAAATGGTAACCGAACCGGAGCAGGGCGTGCACATAGTCTTTGTCCAGTATGGCGTAGCTGCTGAACATCGTCGATTTTTCCACGTTTACAAAGGCGCCTGAGCTTCTCGCGTATGCATCCCAGTCATAGTGCAGGACGCTTTCGTCCCATTCCACTGAAGGCGAGGCGAGGCCGGCAAAGAGCTGTTTCATAGGCTGGCTTCTGATCTGCTCCAAATGAATGGTTTTCAAGAATTTCCCTTCCGAAGTGATCCCGTTTTGGACATCGAGCACATGCATGACCAGAGGAATTCCGGGAATCAGGCGCTTGGCCCCGTAACTGTTAATCCCCCGCCTGCCCACCAGGGAAAACATTTCGCTGACCGCGGCTTCATGCACATATCGGACAATATCATGCAGGCTCTTGCAGGATTGAATGGAAAAGTCGGCTGAATCGGGATCCAGTAGCGAAAGCGGGGAGATAAAGGCAAGCGCTTTGGAGAGTTTTCCCAGGACCGGCGAGTCAGATCCGCCGGGAGGCGGCTCAGGCTGTTGATGGTTGAAATGCCGGCCTGCCAGAATCAGGCCCTGGTCGCTGTCTACGCTTACTGTTTGGCCGTTTTTCAATGCTTCGGTTCCCTGTGCCCTGCATAGCACCGGAACGCCGGCTTCCCTGGCAATTGAGGCAAAATGACAGGCCGGAGAGCCCTTTTCTGCGATCACGGCCCGGACTCTGGGCAATGCCAGTGCAAGCTCCGGGGGAAGTTCATCGGTTACCAGAATGGCCTCATCAGGGATCTCGGAGACAGAACCGAGATCCGTTAGCCTGTGCACCCGGCCGGACGCCTGTCCGGAGCTTACCCATTGCCCTCGTCCAAGGATTTTGTCAGGCCGGTATCCGGCCGTAGACTCCGGTGGGGAATCAGCCCGATAGGGGCTTTCAGGCGGCCGACGGGCGGCGCCGCGAAGGGGCCTGGATTGGACAACAAAGATTCGTCCGTTTTCGTCAACGACCCATTCCACATCCTGAGGGCCGCTCAAATATTTTTCAAGCTGCTGCCCGATCTTAAACAGGGCGACCAGAATTTCCGGGGTCAAGGGACAGGCTGGATCCAGGTCATGGAGCCGGTTGTGCCTCAGGTCGAAGGCGGCCCGTGCCTGGTATTCCGAACCGGCGGCCAGACTTTCACCAAGGCCGGAAACCATGTAAATAACCGCCTCATCCAAATTAACCGGCCCCAAATTAACCGGTTCCGGACTGGCAGGATTGCGCGTGTAG
>JAGYOT010000451.1 GCA_018399455.1 Desulfobacterales bacterium | reverse complement strand
GCCGGGCGGGGGTTACGTCAAAGGCGAAATTGGCTGCCGGGCTGTCTTCAGGCAGCAGGAGGTAATCCGCCCTGCCGCTGAAACCCGGCATGTATCTCACCTCGTCAGGGTCCCGCGTCTCAATGGGGATATCCCTTACACCGTCGCTGATTTCCCAGTCAAACGTGGATGACGGCAAGGCCACATAAAAGGGAATCCCGTTGTCTTTTGCCGCCAGGGCCTTGAGATAGGTCCCGATTTTGTTGGCCACATCGCCTGTATAAGTCGTGCGGTCGGTTCCCACGATCACCATGTCAACAAGGCCATGCTGCATCAGGTGCCCGCCGGCATTATCCGTTATGACGGTATGGCTGACGCCTTTTCGTCCCAGTTCCCATGCGGTAAGACGCGCTCCTTGGTTTAAAGGCCGGGTTTCATCCACCCATACGTGGATATTGATGCCTGAATTGAAAGCTTCATACATCGGGGCCGTAGCTGTGCCATATTCAATGCAGGCCAGACTTCCGGCATTACAGTGAGTCAGGATATTTACCGGTTCTCCGGGTTTTTGCCGGGCAACGGATTCTATCAGGCTAGTCCCCCACCGGCCGATTGACCTGGAGTTCTCCGCCTCCTCATCGGCAATCCGTGCAGCCTCGCAACGGGCCGCGTTAATCCGGGCGGCGCGGTCGGAATGGGCAAGCACCTTACTTAGGCATTGATCAATCGCCCAGGCCAGATTCACCGCTGTGGGGCGTGCCATTTTTATTCTGGCGGCCTCCCTTTGGATGAAGGCATCGTCGGTTATATCCGGACCGGTGTTTTTCAGGGCTATGAAAACTCCGTAGGCACCTGTTACGCCAATCAAAGGGGCTCCTCTCACTACCATTTTATTGATGGCCGCGATTACAGTATCAACTGAATTTAAATTAAGTATTTCCAGTTGATGAGGAAGCTTTCGCTGGTCAATGACGCGGACCTGATCCAGGTCCGCATCCAGCCATATTGGCCGCGCCGGGCAGGAGTCCATGATAGTGGCTCACACTGATGATTACGATTTTTCCGCCTGACTCAGATGCATTGTTAGTTTGGACCGGCCGGGAAGCGCCTTCATATCCTTGTACTTGACCATCACCCCGTCCTTTGGGGTATACCAGTAGTAGCCGTACCAGATAAAGCTTAACAGGCCGGTTGCGTTCAGTCGGACCTTTTGCGTTTCTTCCTCGTGACCGTTAATCCGAATCATTTCAACCGTTTCTTTTTGAGCGTGTAATTTGACAAGACTTAAGTTGTCCGGCCGAATCATCCAGAATTCGATCTCTTCTTTATCGCTTTGAACAAAACGGCCCAGGGAATAATACAGGGACTGAAACCAGGGCAGTTCGTCCTTTTCCAGCGTTTTATTTACGGACTGCCCCGAAAACCTGCCGGAAATGGTGATAATATTACCGTCGCGGACCGCCCGAAAGTCGCTCTCCGCTTTATTCACATGCCACTGACGGGTATTACCGCTAAAATCACACTCGGTGAAAAACCAGTTGTCCCTGATCGATGATTGAATGGCGACGCCTTTGCCGTTGGGTTCGACAAGAAACCGGCGCGTTTGGACAGTTTCTCCCCGAGCTTCCAGGTATTGCAGACTCAGCCGATTACTTGCATGAATTTGGGGGGTTGACAGCAACAGGGCCGTTAAAAGCGTACAGATGATTCCAAAACTTTGTCTCACCGTATGGTTTCCTTTTTACAGCATATTTTTTTTTATTTTTTGGTCCGTCAGTGTCAATCTTATAGTCGTGTAATTGTAAGTCCTGGCTTCTTGTCGGGCCGGTGTTAAAAATTTAGCCTCCCGGATAAGGTCAAAAAACAAACCTATAAATTATAAAATCCAAATTATAAGATGTCAAGAGCAAAGTATACGGAACAAAGAAGGCAGAAGCCCTGTATGCGGAATTCCTTAAAAAACCCGCTGGCTGCGCCTCGGCTGGTTTGGGCTTGACATATTTTCGTGACGAGCTTATTAGTTAAAATTTATAGATCAACACAACCCAATGATATTTTTGACATGAAAGCGCTTTCTCAAATCATCGGAATTTTTTTTCTTGTCGGGGTTGCGGGCTTTGGGTCCAATATGTTTCGCAGTGATTCACTTCACCTCTGGAGGCCGGTGCATATTGAATCCCGTGCCAATGCCTCGGAGATCGACCGTCTGAGCATTTCGTTGAAACAGGCAGAACAGCTCTATCAAACCGATCAAGCCATATTTGTCGACGCCCGGCCCGGATCCGCATATCAATCCGGCCATATCAAGGGCGCCATCAATCTGCCCTGGCAGCAAGCAGAGGAACGGGTGCTTGAAATAGTTGAGCGGATCCCCATGGACAAGCCGGTTGTGACCTACTGCGACGGAGACGCCTGTAATCTGTCCCACCATTTGGCGAAATTCCTGAAAGACCTCGGCTACGCCAGAGCCAGATCACTTCACAACGGCCTGAGCCGGTGGCAGGCAATGGGGCTGCCCCTGGCGGAGTCTAAAGGATAGCCGAACACGGTATGGCTTTGCATAATCATTTTCATTCT
>JAGYOT010000450.1 GCA_018399455.1 Desulfobacterales bacterium | reverse complement strand
CGCAAAGAAATGCCCTGAGGTCATCGCGCCAGTCCGGCATCAGGTTCAGCCGCTCGGATTTTAAGTTGCGGTTCTCCAGGATCGAATTCCGGGGCCGGGAGGCAGGCGTGGGATATTCGGCGGTGGAGCAGGCGTCGATTTGGGATGTAAGCCCCATCCGGTCCAACATTTCCCCGGCCAGTTCATACCAGGTGCAATAGCCTTCTGAGGTGGCATGATAGAGACCGTCAGCCTCGGCTTTCAAAAGATGCGCAATCTGGAGCGCAAGCCTGTAGCTCCAGGTGGGCGAGCCGTACTGATCGTTGACAATGCAAAGCCGCGTTTGAGGTTCGTTTAATACCCTGCCCAGAATGGTACGGATAAAGTTTTGCCCCCCGCTTCCGTATAGCCAGGCGGTTCTCAGGATGAGGTAATGATCGCAGGCCTCCATGACGCGCTCTTCACCGGCCAGTTTCGTACTGCCATAAACAGAGATCGGATTGGTGGGATCGGTCTCGGTGTAGGGCTCGGGCACGGGCTTTTTTCCGTCAAACACGTAGTCGGTTGAGATATGGACCAGCCTTACCCGGGCTTTTGCAGCTGCTTTGGCGAGATTGGCCGGCCCCTCAGAATTGACCTGCCAGGCATTTTCAAACCGGCTTTCACAGGCATCAACCTTTGTGAAGGCCGCACAGTTGATAACGATATCTGGTTTGAGCCGGTTCATCGCTTCGGTCACGGCCTTCGGGTCGGCAATATCCAGCCGGTCGATATCAACGGCAGTAACATGATAATCATCGCTGAAAACGACTTTGCAGTCCTGTCCCAACTGGCCGTCGGCCCCGGTTATGAGAATGCTTTTCATGGCCCTTTTGTCTGCATGATTTGGATAATTAATATTTGAGCTATACCAGAGAAAGACTCCCCCTTGCAAGCAAGAGAGTGTTGCCACAGATCGATTTAAAAAACAAGGATACCCTGACAGGATATTCTGACAAAAACCAAAGGAGTTTCTAATCCCTATCGCTTCTCTCTGGCAACGGTGCAGGAAACATGGTATGGAGATCTGCCAATGATAAGCAATGGATTCAAAGAAAATTCCGGGAAGATCCTGCTGGCGGTATTAAGCGGCGCTCTTTTGACATCGGCTTTCCCGCGCATCGGTGCGTGGTATGCCGTATGGGGGGCCTTGGCCGTCCTGCTGTTTGCCGTGCGGGACGTTCCGGCCCGCCAGGGCTTCTGGCTGGGTTTTCTTACCGGACTTGTGCATTATCTCTCGCTTCTTTACTGGCTGGTACCGACCATGCGCATTTATGGGTATCTGCCCTGGAGCGTCAGCTGCCTGTCCTTGATTTTGCTGGCCGCTTACCTGGCGCTTTATCCGGCCCTGTTTGTGTGGATTCTGACAGGACTCTGCCCCAGGCCGGCAATGGTGCCGGCCATGGCGCCGCTTACCTGGATCAGCCTGGAATATCTCCGGTCCGTTCTTTTTTCCGGCTTCCCGTGGGGGCTTTTGGGCTACAGCCAGTTTTCGCAGCTTACCCTGGTTCAGGTTTCCGATATTTTCGGAGTGTGGGGGATTTCGGGTATCATCGTGGCAGCGAATACGGTTTTGTTTCTGCTGCTCTGCCGTTTTTCAGGAACAAAGTGGCGGGACCGGGAGGTCAGCCGGGGGACTGCCGCGGTCGGCTCACTGATCCTGATCCTTGGCCTCTCGTGTGTTTGGGCGTATGGGAGCTCGCGCATTGACGCTATTGATCGCCGGGCCGAAGGAGCAGACACCCTGAATGTGGCCGTTGTTCAGGGAAACGTGGAGCAGACGCTAAAATGGGACAAAGCGTTTCGTCAACAGACACTGGACAGGTATTTTTCTCTTTCAAGGACCGCCCACGATCCCGTGCCGGAGCTGCTGGTCTGGCCGGAGACCGCAGCCCCGTTTTATTTTAATTATGAGGCCGGCTTCAGACAAAGACTCTTAAACGGCGTAGCCGCAGACGGAAGGGCGTATCTGGTAGGGGCGCCGTCTGTTGATTGCGCCGGGCCGAGTCCGACCTATTATAACAGCGCCTATCTGATCGGCCCCGGCGGCCATGTCGAGGGGCGTTATGATAAGGTGCACCTGGTGCCGTTCGGCGAATACGTTCCTTTGAATCAATGGCTGCCGTTTATTGATTCCCTGGTGGCACAGGCCGGCAATTTCAACGCCGGTGAAAAAGGTCATACCATAGGCTGGGCGGATGCGCAGATCGGCATACTGATTTGCTATGAGGCGATTTTCCCGTCATTGTCCGCGGAAATGGTCGCAAACGGAGCGGATTTTCTGGTTAATATCACCAATGACGCCTGGTTCGGAAAAACCGCGGCCCCGGCGCAGCATTTCGCCATGGCCGTCTTTCGGGCGGTTGAAAACCGCCGGACTCTGGTAAGGGCGGCCAATACAGGGATCAGCGGCTTTGTCGACCCCGTGGGCCGGATAAAGGAGCCGAGCCCGCTTTTCGAAGAGGCGGTGCTGTCACGCTCCATTGTCCTGATAAAAAGCAACAAAACGGTTTATACCCGGTATAAAGATTTTCTGCCGAT
>JAGYOT010000045.1 GCA_018399455.1 Desulfobacterales bacterium | reverse complement strand
CCCAGCAGCTGCTGGGCTTTTTCTTTCAGTCTTTCTTTCCCCGCTTTCCCGGACACCAGTCCCTTTCTCCATGTCTGAGGGGCAAATTCGTCGTGGGGTATCCCGTGCACATGCAGAAGACAGTCCCACATGGCCGCATTCCGGATCAGCAAATTCGCGGTGGTGACGTTCCTCTCCGCTTTCCTGATCCATACCCGCTCCAGAACCGCAAACATGATGTTGTAATCTTTTTGAAGATCTGTCAGCGCCTGGTCCGCCGCCTCGATGCTCTGGTAATCGTAGATGATCATCTCATCATCGTTCACAAGGGCCAGGGCGCCGGTCTGTCCCGGGTCGATACCAATTGCCGCTTTTTTTGATCCCATATCCACCTTTTTCAGAAATCTGTTTTTGAATGTTTTACCAATGTGCCAGGCTGATCCGCATTGATATGTGCTGAACGGCACGCCCTCCTGGGCCTCCATTTGCCGGGCAGCCGCCCGGGCCTGGGACTGTTTGGGGTAACAGCGCTTGCCGCAGGCCGGGCAAATGGGCAGGTGGGCTATGGTGCGGTTGATTGTCATCAAAAATCACCGTTTGACTGCTGATAAAAATACGTTGTCTGATGATGAAATATTATCCGATCATCCCGGAAGGTCGGCCCGGATCTGTTCTTTGCTAACTTCAAAATCGTCCGCCCCGCCAACGCTTCTTTTTCCTCATCAGTCTCCGCATATTCCTCCGGCCGGTGAACAAACAGAACCGCGTCCGCATCCTCTTCAATCTGCCCGGACTGCTTCAGGTCTGAAAGGATCGGTTCTTTGCTTGACCGGTTCCGCAATTCCCGGTTTAACTGCGCCAATAGGAATATCGGGATATTCAATTCTTTTTTAAGCCGAGCAATCCGTGTGGTGTTCTCTGTGAACAGTGCGGTCTTCTCCCCGGCCCTGATCTGCCTGTTCCCAATTTGGGAAAGCTGATCAACAAAAACCACCTGGGCTCCCGTCCGAACCATCTTCCTGCACTTTCGCTCAACATCGACAATATCCAGGCTGCCGGACCCGTCTATCAGAATCTGACATCTATCATGGTAAACTCGGCCGGCCTCATTGACAGACACAACATCATCAGGGGTCATGGCCCGGTATCTGCCAAACTTCTTTGAATCCACCCCGCTTTCCATCGACAGCCACCGGTCCATGATTTCGTTTTCCGGCATCTCGATTGACAGGAACCCAACCACGACCCCGGCGTTATCAAGGTTCCTTGCCATGGTGACGGCCAGTGCGGTCTTGCCCATGCCGGGCCTTCCAGCAACAACAATCAGCTTGCCGTCCAAAATCCTCAGTGCTCGATCTATTCCAGGAAAGCCGGTTTTGTAATAATAACCCTGCGCCGTGGTGTTCGCCGCCTCGATCCGGTCCACATGCTCAATCACAATGTCCCGGACTCGCTTGATGTCGTCGTCTTTTTGATCCGACCGGACACTCAGGATGTCGGCACAGGCTCTTTCCACCAGTTCGTCACCCTTCAGCCCGGATGATATCAGCGACATGCACCGGAATTTGGTTTCCCGGGTGATGTAGCACTCCTGAATAATCCGGGTGTATTCTTTGCAATGGAACACAGAACTGGTATCTACCAGCTGCGACAGATAGCCTGCCCCGCCGACGGCATCCAGCTGTTTACCAACCTTCAGCTTTTCGGCCAGGGACACCAGGTCGATCTCCTGCCCCTTGGCTTTCATGTCCAGCATTGTGGAAAAAATTGTTTGGTGGGCGCGTTTGTAAAAAGCGCACGGCTCCAGATATTCACAGTCTTCAAAAAATTTATTGTTGATGATTAGGGAAGCCAACAGGCTCCGCTCTGCGTCCAAGCTATGTTCCGGTACAGTGCAATCATTCATGATGTGATCCCGTGTTTTTTTAGAATTTCTTCAGGGGTTAGGCTTTTGCCGTTAAGGGGTTCGTCGGCTTCGTCCTCCCAACGCCGAGCAGATATCCAGCCCTGGGCATAGATAGGGGTCAGTCCCTTGTTGAGTTTCTTCTGCCGGGCGGCGGCTTCTTTTTGTGCGGCTTTGCAGATAGTTTCAACCAAGGAGTTTGTAAGTTGGGGAATATCCATCCAAGCATCGGCAGCATTGGCCTTGTCTTTTTTGTAGGCGAAGCTTTCCCAGAATCTTTCGAACGAAGCCAGGCGTTTGCCATGAAGTTTGCGTTTCTTTTTGGTGAGATAAAAACCTGATTGTTCCTCACCGTTCAGGTGAGGGGGTGTTCCTTTTTTCGGGGAAGATTCGGGGAGATTTTGCGGTTGCGGTATATAGTTTCTATAATAAGTTTCTTTAAAGGATGGGGGTGAACTGTGGTTCGCCCTTAATCGGAACTGTGGTTCACCCTTCGAACTGTGGTTCACCCTTTTTTTGTTCTCGGTTTTCCATGTATCATAGTGTTTATTAAAGAGATATTCATTTAAGGGTGAACCGGGGTTCGTGCTTTTTTTGTTCTCCGTTACGATGATCCTTTTCTCCACTAATGCGGCGGTTGCTTTCTGGATGGCACGGCCTGTAAAGCCTGTCAATTCAGCCATTTGGCTCACCTTCATGGCTTTAGACTTGAGATTAAACCCCCAGGTTTTTGAAATCACGGTAAGAACAACACTCATCTCTGCTGTTGGGAGCTTCGCCTTTATGAGCGCGTGCAGCACTTCGGTGTTTATTTGCCGGGTGCCTTCTTCCCGTTGAGGGTTGATCTTTGAATTTCTTTTCCAGGGGTTTTTCATTCAGATCCCCAGCTCGTCGATCAATTCACGGACCGCCTCGTCATGCTCAGGCCCATGACCGTATTTCAGAAACAGGTCCCGTTTCCGTTGGTCATATTCCTGATACACAGACACGGATGGAGTATCGGTCTTTTGCTCTTTACAAATCGTTTCCATATGCTCGCTCCTTCTCTTGGTAATCACGGCGATAGGTCGCACACAGCGCCCGAAGATATTCCCGCAATGAATTCTTGCTAAAGGTCATCAACACGGACCCTCTGGTATTCCAAAGCGTCACAATCCCGCCGTTCATCCCATGCTCAACCCCGTGGTGACACTCAAAACAATACGGCAGCGCATACCGGTCATCCGGCTTAGACCCGGCACCGCCGCCCAATAACCGCTGGTGTGCCGCTTCACACGGACCACGACCGCATACCGCACAGGGCAGGGTCCGCAACCAGGCCAGGTATTTTGGATCACGCAGGGGTATATTTTTGGGACAAGACTTCATTTAAACCACAGCACAATAAACCGGGCATAGTAACCGGCCGCCTGCCAGCTGTCACCCTGGCACCAATATTTGATTCTCAGCAGAAATATCCAGATCCGTTTCATGCCATCCTCACCAAATCCATGACCACATCCGCTATGGTATTTTTCCTGTCCATGTACAGCACCGGGTCGTCAACGCGGTGCTGTTTGCCGGTCAGATTCAGGTGAATCGTTTGGAGATCCCGCATATAGGACTCAACTATCTGAATCTTGTTTTTCAGGGCTTGGAACTCCTGATCTGTGATGTTTTCCATTGACTTTCTCCTTGATTGTATATGCAAATTCTGTTTCATTTGGCAGGGGGATAAAGATGCCCAGCTCAGTAGATGCAAACATCCTTACCTTTTGGAGATAGGTTTCAAACTCAACGGTCGATAGCCTGGTGGTTGACTCAACCACTTCCTGTCCGTTTTCCAGCATCACCAAAAATTGCAGCCCCATCCATTCATGAATCTCCTTCCGGGTATGTCCGGTATCATCGGCCATGATCCTAAGGACAACCTTCCAATAATACCCGTTCTGCTTCTCTGATCGGGTCATACGGAACGCGGGGCTTCCCTTCTTAAAAGCATCCTTCCGGATCTTCTCCACATCGGCCCGGGTATAAGTGTCCCGGGTCAGTGGGTGTTTATGCAGATACTCTTGCAGAAGCATAGAACGCGCAGGCCCGCTTGAAATGTTGTTTGATCAGGTCCGGGGTGACAGTTGTGCCGTCCACCAGATCCTGGAGTACCGCATCCCCTAAAGAGGAAAGGATGTGCTGCCGGGTCTGGTACGGCAATGACTCCAGGCGCTGCATATCCAGATAAACCGCAACATCTCCACCGTTTTTCCTGACGATATCCAGGGTGTTCATTACCACCTCCCGAGCTTTTCGGCCCGCCACATCAGCACCGGGCAAAAAGAAAAAAGGCCCACACCAGCCAGGTTTATCCAAGGGAAATAAGGTCCTTCTGAACCGGCCAGAATTAGGCCCAGGCAAAAACAGAGTGCGATTATGGCTTTCATTCGGTATCCTCCCTATATGGGTTGTCGGCGCAATCGTCACACGGCCAGGAGTGCCCACAGCTTCCGCCGTCTGCAAACCAGGTGTCTGATTTGGGGCACGTATCCTTGTTGTATTTCGGGTTTTCAATCCGGTGCCAATGGGCCTCGATCAGTTCGCAGACTTTGGCCCGGGTTGCCGGGGTCACCTTTGCCAAGCATTTTTCAGGCACCTGCCAGCCGCAATCGTCCATTTCATTTGTGAATTCTTCCCACAGGGATTCAAAGCAGAAATCACCAAAAAAGGCGTACCTGAAGGATAGACAATCGCGGCATGTTTTGTATCGGTAGGTATCACCGTCGAACACGGCCCGGCAAAGCTCGTATGCCTCACCAGGGGGTATTCCCCGGCCACACTCACAACAGATATGGACCGTCTTGCTTGTGATCAGTTTCCGGGATAAAACCTCGTCAAACTCATAATCTGACCCGGAGTTTATTGAGCAGGAACATTCCATGGCGTTTCCTTTGGTTTGGTGCCGGCCCCGGGTGATAAGTTGAAGTTTTTCCGGGACCGGCAGATCATATATCCAGTTTCCTGTTTTGCCCGACGCCCGGCCGGGCCGCTCTGAGGTCACATGACAACCTCCCTCTTTTGATTCATCCTTTCGGACCTTGAACCCCCTCCCAGGTGATCTCAGCCCTTTATGGTTAATATGCCCGCTGCCTGCCTTGTATCCGGCGCTAATTTTTGGTTGGCCGCCGTTGGTGTTGTCCCGGACAGGTGCAGGCGGGTTTCCTTTGTTATCTTTGTTTACGTGGCTTTTCATACGTCCCGGCTGGTAAGATATGTCTCAGGATTAAACCGGGACTCGTGGATTACTTTTGCAATCTCAACCATCAGCCGCAGGTTCACTTTCTTGCGCTGATCAGGAGACAGCGATGACAAACCAACCTTCAAGACTTCGGGAATCTTCATTGAAAATTGTTCGGTTAATTTGTCAACTTCAAGCGTCATTAGGCGATCCTCGCTTATGTGCATTCCGGTTAAGCCTCCAGGCTGGTCATTTTCGATATAACGCCAGTATCAACCATGGTTTTGACGATTTCTTTAAACGTGGCCTTCGGGTCCTGGATGTCTGGATATGAAGATGCAATTTCTAAAAAACCGGCATAAAGTTCAATTTCAGGATAGCCGCCTGGTCTTTCTTCAAAATCCCAAACAAGATCAAAACACTCTGAATACAATTCACAGCATCGGCCTTGATATGTCTCAAATGGCCTCCAGATATCTAACGGGGTCATACATATCCCACAATGATAGTCAGCCATTTTACGCGGCCTCCGCCAGAAACAGATTGACAAAATATTGCTGCCCCAGGCCCGTAACCTTCGGGGTCTTGGTAATCCGGGTGGAGTCATCAGGATTGACGATTGTCCTTTCCTTGATCTCAAAAAGGCCCAGCTCCATCGATTTCTGTGTAGGCATATTGAAATCGGTGCCGCGCCGCTTGATCAGATATCCGTTTTCACGCAGCCAGGCAAAGAACCGGTTTTGTCCCATGTTCTCGACGCCGTTCTGTTTCAGGATCTTCGCCATTTCTCCCACAAGGATGGATGTGCGGGATGTGCTCACCGCGTCGGCAAACAGGGCTTTAGGGGCCATGGCTTTGTTTTCGGATTCAAGGGCCTGGATGCGGCCCTTCTGCCGCTCCATGGTTTCCTGGGCCACAAGAACAGCGCGGGCCATAATCTCATCCGGGGTGTCTTCAATCCCTGCCTTGATGTACCCGCCGGTTTTGCGGATGGCTGGAAGGACTTCCTCAAAAATCCATCTCTCAAACTGTTCCGCAGCAGGCAAGTGTGACCTTGCTACCAACCGGTATACATCTGGCTCCGGGATCAGCGTCATGCCACGGGGGCCGCATTCCAAACCCGGCGTTTCACCGGGTTTGAATAATTTCGATAACTTACAATGCCGTCTGATGGCGTCGTCAGTGTCAGAGTATCCAAGCGTCAAGGCAATATCTCTGCCGACGAACCACGGATTAAGATTTCCGTCTTGGACCACCCGGATTTCAGATTGTTTAAACGTGAACGGTATTACATTTGACATCATGCCTCCCCTTGCGGCCTACGCCACGTCGTCTAAATATTCTTTGGTTAAAAACGCCTGTTTAATCTCTTTTGGATGCGCAGCCCGCCACTCTTTGAAGGTTTTCCAAGGGAAAAGCTCAGATAGTTTTTCAGCCAGCGGTCTTGAGATAGGGTGTTTTCCAGAAAAAACCTCAGACATGTATGCGTCTGTGATTTCAAGCGTTTTGGCCATGTGTGATTGTGTTAACTTTTTCATAGTACAGATAGAATAATTTAGGCTTTACCTAAAGTCAATAGGTTTTCTTAGGTTTTTTTAGATTATCCCTATATTTTATAGTAAGTACCTAAAATTATTAGCTTTATTTTTTGAAGAAAGGCGGGTATGTTATGGAAATGGGAAAAGAGAAGCGAAAATTTACAAAACCATTTGCCGCAGCCCTGGACCATTTAATAAGGGTGCGAGGTGAGAATAACGACATTGTTGGGGAGGCCGCCGGATACGCAAGTAAGGGAAAGGCTATTGATCAAATCAGAAACGAAAGATCAGACGGGCGGTATAAGTACCGGCTTGCTATTGCAGACCATTTTGGGTATACCCATGACGGGTTTATCGATTTTGGGAAAAAGCTGATCGGGGAGCAAAACAGCGCCACTCTCCCATCCCCGACCATGCAGACCCAGGCATCAAATGTCAAATCCATGCACGAACACCACGCGCTGATCGATCAGTTCCAGGACAAAGAAACGGCCCTGGAGATTAACCATATGCTGCTGGTGATCGAACGGGAGGACCCAAAGCAACTGGAAAAAATAAAAAAGGTACTGGCGGCCTTTATGCCGGAGACGGGCCGCCAAAAAAAGAGAAGGTCAGGCAACGGCGAAACATAGGTGTAGGATCATACCGTTTATCAGAAAAGTGAACAATGTTACAATACAGAACAACCCTTAGGCTATATAGGGGAAACTACCTATAAAGGAGGTGTCCCATGGACTACAAAGACGAAATGATGCAAACGGAAACCGAATCCCTTTTTGCCATATTTGCACTGATAGCATGTGTCATGGTCATCCGGGCCGGGTTTAAGAAAAGCCAGACACACGGGATTGCCGGTATCGGGGCCGTGGGCCTGGTCCTGTATTTATATTTTACTGTTCCAGCGGCCACGACAGCCATCACGATTGCATTCGGCGTCTTCCTTTTAATAGGCCTCCTGCAAACTGTGAAAGAAATACTTTAAAAACCGGTTGACATCCCCCCGAATATTTGATCTAATTTAGACATTCACCCCTCCCAGGTGATCAAAGCCCCCACACGGGGGCATGATGGAAAAACAATCTGTAAAAGTTAATGAATCCGACAAGGAGCGCCCTGTTCCTTCGTCGGATTTTTGCGTTACTTTCCCCACTCCGGGATCTGGCGACAACGAATATTTCACAACCTTCAACGAGCAAATCAATTCAGCGATGGGCGTACCAAAACGATTCTTGGGCCGGGACCTGGCTGGGGAGGTGACGTAATGTATATTTACGAAGACGGTCCGAAAACACACCCTGATATCAAGCGGCCGCGCTGCGAATCTTGCGGCAAGCACCCGGCATTCTATTATCGTGAAAACTTCGTCATAGGCAAACCGCCTGTTAAAATATGCTGTGTCTGTCATGACAAGATGACCACCAACAGCCCCGATGCCAAAGAATATTTTGGGTTGCGGGAAATTCCGATGGGTGATCTGGCTGGGGAGGTGTCTCATGCTCAATAAACAAGGCCCCGGTAAAATAGACTGGACGGACTGGACATGGAACCCGGTATCCGGATGCCTGCATGGTTGCGAATACTGTTACATGCGGCGGATGGAAAAGCGGTTTCCCGGTATCATGGAGCCGAAGTTCAGACCGGAATATCTGGAAAAATTTAAACAAGTCCGGAAGGTAAAGCCAAGCGATAAAATCTTTGTTGGATCATCGGGAGACATGTGGGGCAAATGGGTTCCGGGGAAATGGATTGGCGAAGTTCTTAATGAATGTGCCTTGAGACCGCGCATTATATTTCAGTTTTTGACAAAAAATCCATCGAATTATCATGGGTGGGCTTTGTCTGAAAACATGTGGTTTGGCACAACCGATGATGGGACAAGCAGAACCGAAAACAATATCTTTGAGCTCATCCGGTCCGTTTATCCGCACATGATCCGGTTTGTGTCTTTTGAGCCCCTTATCAAAAAGCCTCTTCTCAACCTCACTACATTCAAACACCTTGACTGGATCATCATTGGCGCAGACTCAACCAGGGGGGCGAAGAAACCACCCATGGAATGGGCAGAATACCTGATTGCAACGGCCAGGAATTTCAATATTCCGGTGTGGGTGAAGGACAATTATGGTTACCCGGATCGGATTAAAGAGTTTCCGGAGGTAAAAAAATGATCCTCAACCCCCGCACCGGCCAGCGCATTCAGATCTGGTATCGGCAAAGCAACAGCCATCTGCCCTACCACGGCAAGCACGGATACGTTTTGATGTCTGCCAAGGGTAAACCCCGGAATCATTTGATTGCCGTTAAGGGCCAGCCGGTTGTGGTGCCCTGCGGGAATATTCGGAAGGATGCGCCCGCATGAACCAGGATAAAATATTCTGCGAAACCCACCGCTGCACCATCACTGTATCCGGATGTATCAAACGCCAAAACAGGCATAAGACACATTCACCATACGCCTGCGTGTCGATCCCCCTGGACCCGAAATGTGAAAACTGTGAACAAGGCAAGCAGGTAAAACAAGGAAATTACAAACCATATAAGGAGGAAGTCATGAATAAACCCCAAGGGATCAGGTTCGGTGTGGATCTGGACAAGCTGGAGGCAGCCGCCAAAACGAGAACCCAGGCAGAACCGGAACCGGAAGCCCGCGCAGAGTTGTTCGAACAGATCCTTGCACATGGCCGCGATGCGCTCGGGGATCACCAGGTCATTGTCGAAACGGGTGGCGTCGTATTTGGGCTTCAAGTCCTTTTGCTTCACCCGTTTGCCGGTACGGATGTCCACGCCCTTCTTGAGAACCACCTCGGCGTCCGTGAAGGTCTCTCCATCCAGACTGACGGCTCGGCGCACGATCTC
>JAGYOT010000449.1 GCA_018399455.1 Desulfobacterales bacterium | reverse complement strand
TCATTAAAACATCCAAAGCCATCCCGCCGATGCCTCAGATTTTATCTAAAGCCACCGAAATAATTAATGATGAGACCAAAGGGTTCCAGGAAATCGCAGAAGTCCTCGAAACCGATCAGGCCATGGCCACCCGGGTGTTGAGGATCGCCAATTCAGCCTTCTACGGCCTGAGTGTCCCGGCTTCAACCGTGCGCCAGGCATCAGCGCTGCTCGGCAGTCAAACCCTTCTTGAATTGATCACTATTGTGAGCACTTCCAAAATCATGGGCAAAGCGTTGGAGGGCTATGGCTTCTCCTCCCTTAGCGTATGGGAGCATTCCCTGTGCGTGGCGATGGCTTCAAAAAAACTGGCTGAAGTCAAATTTCCTGAACTTGTCAATGACGCCTTCAACGCCGGCCTGATTCACGACTGCGGCATGATTATACTTGATGAGGCCATGGCTGAACGAAAAAACGCCCAAAATTCCCCTTCACTAGATGAAACCATACTGATTGAGACCGAAAAAGCGCTCTTCGGTTTTGATCATGCCCGGATTGCATCGGTATTTTTGGAAAAATGGAACCTTCCGAAATCCCAGACTCATGCCATCAAATACCATCACCACCCTTCGGCATCAGGCGGCGATGAGCTTTCCTATGTCCTTCATGCGGCCGAATGCCTGTGCCGATACGGCCCGGATGCTGAGCAGGTCTTGACTTCAGCCGAAGACGGAACCTTTGAAAAGCTCACAATGAACCGGCAGGATATTGAAAACATTTACAAAGAGAACATGACAGCGGTGGAGGATATCATCATTGGTTATTCGCAATAAAGGGCAGACGGACGATAGGCGCCCGCTTTCAGTGCACAAACAAGGTTTCAACTGCAAGCAGGTTTTTCAATTCCAAAATGCGGGAACCAAGGGCGTTGCCCACAATCGGCGTTTGAAAAGGATGAGCGGGTACCGCGACACCGCCCCGATCGTTTACCCAGTCAATCACATCCTGCATTGGAAGCCCCCGCAGAATATCCCCCCCTGCCCAAATCTCTTGCGCCGGAAACCTTCAGTTGCACTTTCTCCAGTCAAAATCAAGGCCGGCCATGGCACGCCGCATCTGACGCAGGGCCTGACGAATTCGATGCTCGTTCTCCACCAGGGCCATCCGCAAAAAGCCCTCGCCTTCAACCCCGAAACCAACCCCCGGAGCCAGGGCCACATTTGCCTTTTGCATCATCTGCATGGCAAACTCCATGGACCCCATCCTGGCGTAGGGCTCGGGGATTTGAGCCCATACGAACATGCCGCCTTTCGGCGCTTCAACGTTCCAGCCCATCCGGTTCAAGCCTTCGCACATAATATCCCTGCGCCTTTGATATCGTGAAGCCTGCTCAAGCACCTCCTGCTCACAGTCCCTTAGCGCAATAATGCCGGCCACCTGAATCGGAGAGAAGATGCCATAGTCATAATAGCCTTTGATTTTACCCAGCGCCTTGATTATTTCGGGGTTACCGGCGCAGTATCCCAGACGCCAGCCGGCCATATTGTAGGATTTGGAAAACGTGCCGAATTCTACCCCCACATCCCTGGCTCCGGGAGCTTGAAGGAAACTCGGGGCCTTGTATCCCTCATAAGTAATTTTGGCATAGGCGAAATCGTGAACAATGGCAAAACCGTGTTTTTTCGCCAGCAAAACAAGTTCCTTAAACAGCTCCAGGCGGGTTGTCAGCCCGGTGGGATTGTGCGGATAATTGACAATAAGCAGCTTTGGTTTGGGCAGCAGACTCTCGCACATGACAGCAAGACGTTCCAGAAAGTCCGCGTCCGTTCCCAGCCGAATGCGGATGACCTCTCCGCCGGCAATAACTGCGGCATAAATATGGATGGGGAACGCCGGCGCCGGAACAAGCACCAGGTCTCCGGGCCCCACCAGCGCCAGGCAGAGATGAGAAATCCCTTCCTTGGAGCCGATGGTACAGATGACTTCGCTCTCCGAATCAATTTCCACTCCGTAATCCCGGCCATAAGTTTTGGCGATCTCCAGGCGCAGGTTCCTGAGCCCGTCAGCCGCTGGATAACGATGAATTCTGGGATCATTCATTGTTTCAGCAAGCTTGTCCACAACGGCCTGCGGCGGTGCTTCGATCGGGTTGCCCATTCCAAGATCCACCACGTCATCGCCTGCCCGTCGCTTTTCGGTCTTCATGGCGTTGATCGTTCCGAACAGATACGGCGGAAGATGTTCCATCCGGGATGCCAATCGAATTGATGGGTGTTGATCCATTTGTTTCCCTCCTTGTTTAATTCCGGCGCGAGACGACCAAAACCGTTTTAGGGACTCTCAGACGCACGGGCTGAACGGAGGGCCAAAAAAAGCCCCGTACCGTTTTTTCCGGTCCGGGGCAGAAATAAAACCGCCACGGACCGGGTAGCCAGCCCATGGCGTTTGATTGTATCCGATAAAAAACTATCTACCGGCCGCCGCCAGGACTGGATCCCCGGCGGCCGCCGCGGCAAACGTCAAGCGTTTATCCGTTGCGGTTGCTCCTGTATTGCCTGTCTTGTTTATCATTGCTTCTGA
>JAGYOT010000448.1 GCA_018399455.1 Desulfobacterales bacterium | reverse complement strand
GAAGGTTTTGGAGCCGTTTAAGACATAATGATTGCTGTCGCGATGGGCGCAGGTCTGGATGCCGACCGCATCAGAGCCGGCCCCTGGCTCGGTCAGGCCCATACATCCGACCAGGTCGCCGGAGATCAGCCCGGGCAGATATTTTTGTTTCAACTCCGGAGAACCGTTTCGGGCGAGGTTGTGGGTGCAGAGGTTGGTGTGGGCGCCGTATGAGAGTCCCAGCGCAGGACATATACGGCCCATCTGCTCAAGGACCAATACAAAAGTCAGGGTATCGCAGCTGGAACCGCCATATTTCTCGGGCAGGGCAATGCCCAGAAATCCGAGCGAGCCCAGGGTTTTCCAAATGCCCTCCGGGAATTTGTCCTCCCGGTCAATCGTTTCCGCAACCGGTTCGATTTCATTTTTCATGAATTCACGGGTATTCTTCTGGATCATGCGCTGTTCTCGGTTTAACTCAAAATCCATGGCATAACCTCATGCGTTATTTGGGGCAGATGAATGATTTTGGTGTCTTTACCAACAAAAAAAACAGGGGGGCTTTACTTGCTTTTATGGGTCTGAGCTTGAATATTGCATTATTTGTGCCAAATCTCCTGAGATTGTTAACTACATGAAATATTATTGAATCGGAGATATGCGCGTTTGAGAAATGATACAGAAAACCGCTAATGATGCAACAGTGTTGCAACATATGGCTGTTACAATGTTCGGGAAAAGGGTGCTCCCCCTCTCTGAGATGGCTTAGAGGTTATGCATGGTTTTTCTTCGCCACAGGGTTACTCTGGAGATGCCCAGTTCCTTGGCGGCGGCGGTCTGGTTGCCATTATGCTTTTCCATGGCTGCCATAATGGCCCTTTTTTCTTTTTCTTTTTTCAGGTACTTGGACTGATAAAAAGATACCGGGCCTCTGGTTTTATGCTGATGCGGATTCGCACCGTTTTGCTCCAGAATTTCCTGGGGCAGGGACTCGGGCAGCAGAGTCTTTTCCTGGCTCATGACCATGGCATGTTCGATGGCATTCTGCAGCTCCCGGATATTGCCGGGCCATTGATAGCCGGACAAGAGTCTTCTGGCCTCAGGTGAAATTGATGTAAATCGTTTATTTTTTGGATGACTGCGGTTGAAGTGCTCGGCAAGCTTTATGATATCCTCTGGCCTTTCCCGCAAAGGCGGGATGTGAATCGGCACCACCGAGATTCGGTAGAATAAATCCCTCCTAAAATCGCCTAGTTCTGTGAGATTGCGTAAATCCTGGTTGGTGGCGCAAATGATTCTAAGATCCACTTTATAGCTACGGTCATCGCCGACGGCACGGATCTCATTTTCCTGAATCGCCCGAAGCAGTTTCACCTGTAGCCGTTTTTCGATTTCAGCGATTTCATCCAAAAACAAGGTGCCGCCCTCAGCCTCACGGAAAAGGCCTGGCCGGTTTGATATGGCCCCTGTGAAGGCGCCCTTGACGTGGCCGAACAACTCCGAATCGAGCAGTTCGCCCGGCAGACTGCCGCAGTTGACAGCGACAAAGGGCTTTTTGTTTCGCATGCTTTGGGAGTGAATGGCGCGCGCGACCACCTCTTTGCCGACCCCGGTTTCCCCGGAAATCAGAACCGGCGAGTCGACCTCTGCACAGCGCAGGGTACTGTATAATACGGACTCCATTGCTTTGCTGGTTCCGATCATCTGGCTTTGGAGAGCTTCCTGCCGGATTTTTCTGCGGGCATGAAACAGTTCTCTCTCCTTTTTTTCCAGATTTTTCTGAACACTGATATCAGATATCAGAATATTGAATGAAACAGCACGGCCGGCCGGATCCCGGTTTACCGTCAAATGAAAAAGCGCAGGGATTTTAACCTTGTTTCTTGCCCCGTAAACATAAAGCTCAAACTGCGTAGCGGATTCCTGCTGATGAAGCAGTTGGAATTTCTGTTTGACGAGTTCGGCTTCTTCCGGCTGCACCAGCGTCAATATGTTGCGGCCGATCAATCTTTCCCGGTGTCCGCCAGTGAATTTCAGGAATGTTTTATTGACATCGACCAGTACATAATTGGGGTCTACCAGCCAGTAACTGACTTTCAGGTAGTCCAGCATCTGCTTCATTCCGGTATAATCCGGTATATAAAGCTTATCATTTTCCATTGAAGGATTTCCCGCCTATTGTTGAATCCTTGTTGCAACAATAGCAGGCAAATGAAACAGGGTCAAAACAAAGATGCGTAGAATTAGGGGACGGTCATGCATAAATGCATAACTTTTGGCGGTGATTTGAGTTTCGGTTTTGGGGTGTTATGCAGGAAATGGGGCCTACCTTGAGCTTTGCCGCTTGGCCGGGCAGGAAGTTTCCTCGCATAATCCGAGTGTGCGCAACAAAAACGCAGCCAATGCTGTTAAGAGAAGACCCAGGGTATTCAGCCATGGAAACCGGGTACCGTCCGATCCGCTCAGAATGATTCCGGAAATTAACATAACGCCGAATACTATGATAAAAACGCGGTGTCTCATCTGTTTTTCCTTTTCTGGATTATTGAGGATTTGTTTTTTTGCTATTTGCGAATAACA
>JAGYOT010000447.1 GCA_018399455.1 Desulfobacterales bacterium | reverse complement strand
TAAAAATTTCCAGGGGGTTGCGGAAAAAATAAGAGGCATTGGTTGCTACATAAAAAAGCCGTGAGCCCAGGATGGCGGCAATAATAATGTAGAAACAGAGGTCCAGTATCTGATCGCCGTCCATACGGAGCCGCCGGGCCTCGTATCGGGCAAAAAAAATGCCGACCAGCACGCCGAACGCTACGAATAATCCGTATGTATGGATTGAGAATCCGCCGATTTGAAAAAGATTGGGAAACATTTGCGCCTGCTTTGCTGCTGTCAGGATTGTTATAGCCTGCCGTTTATACCGGATACTTTCGGCTCAGCAGATAAAGCCCGAAAATGACCACGCCCACCGTTATGGCACTGTCTGCAAGGTTAAAGGCCGGCCAGTGAAAACGGCCTGCGTAAACATCGATAAAATCCACAACCTGGCCGAAACGGAGCCGATCAATCAGGTTTCCTAAAGCGCCGCCGATGATAAGAGAAAATCCGGTCAAGAGCCATTTGTACACTGCCGGGGTCTGCCTGTAAAGCCAGAGAATGATTCCAACCGCCACCAGCGAAAAAAAGATAAAGAAAAGTCCTCGCCAGAGGCTGCTTTGGCCGGCCAGAAAACCAAACGCCCCGCCCGGGTTATGAACCCGGACGAGGTTTAAGAATCCGGGAACGACCGGCACTACGGAATGCCGCGGTATTGCAGCAAGCACCCACCATTTGCTCAGTTGATCCGCAGCCACCACCAGCACCGTAATGAGAGGCAGCCGGAGATATTTGTCCAGGGCCCGGCTCAAGGCGTGTTTTCCTCTTCAGCCATCTGGTCCAGGGCCTTACGGCAGCGTATGCAGATTTCCGGATGCTCCCGGTCCTGGCCGACACTGGTGTCATATACCCAGCATCGCTGACATTTCTGGCCCGGCGCAGGCATAACTCTTATACAGAGCCCTTCAAGCTCGCTTGGCCGGCACTGCGCATCCGCATCTTCATACGGTTTGAGTTCAACATTGGATACAATAAAGATTGAGCGCAGATCGTCTGCATAAGGGCTTAAACGGGTAAGCCACCGCTCTTTTGCGTATAGAATAACCCCCGCATCCAGAGAATGACCGATGGTTTTATCCGCACGAGCCTTTTCAAGCGCCCGGGTCACCTCGCCTCTTACCTGCAGAATCTCATCCCAGCGGGCAGCCAGTTCATGGTTTTTCAATGCCGGGTCCGGCTGAGGGAAATCGCTGATGTGGACGGTATTTACCTGATCGTCTGCAAACGGAATAAACTGCCAGATCTCATCTGCAGTAAACGGAAGGATCGGCGCCATGAGCTTGGTAAGCGTCTCGATGAGTGTAAACATAACGGTCTGGGCACTTCTGCGAAGGCTGGATTTTGTCGGGGCCGTGTAGAGCCGATCCTTTAAGATATCCAGGTAAAAGGCGGAAAGATCAATGCTGCAGTAATTGTAGAGGCTGTGATACACCACGTGAAATTCAAACTCCCGGTAGGCGGACAGGCATTTTCCCAAGAGCTGCTGAAGACTGTGCCGCATAAAGCGATCGATCTCCGGCATATCGTTATAAGCCACCCAATGGAGAGCCGGGTTGAAATCATGGAGGTTCCCCAGGATGAACCGGCAGGTGTTTCTGATTCGCCGGTAGGCGTCGCTTAGCTGCTTTAAAATCGTGTCCGAAATCCGGATGTCATCCTTGTAATCCGAGGCCGCTACCCAGAGCCGCAGAATTTCCGCCCCGTATTTATCGATAACCTTTTTGGGAGCGATGACATTGCCAATGGATTTGGACATCTTTTTGCCTTCTCCGTCCACCACAAACCCATGGGTGAGCACCATACGGTACGGGGCCTGGTTTTTAAAGCCCACTGCAGTCAAAAGAGAGCTGTGAAACCAGCCCCGGTGCTGGTCGCTTCCCTCGAGGTAGAGATCCGCCGGCCATTTTAAATTGTCCCGGGCCTCGAGTACCGCCGCATGGCTGACCCCGGAGTCAAACCAGACATCCAGGATATCGGACTCCTTTTCGAATTCTGTACACCCGCAAGACGCACAGGCCGTGCCTTCCGGCAGGAAGAAGGCTGCGTCGTTTTTAAACCAGATATCCGCACCATGCTCGGCAAACAGCTCAAATATGCGGTCAACGGCCGCCTTGTCGATATGAAGGCTGCCGCAGGCCCGGCAGTAGAAAACGGTTATGGGAACCCCCCAGGATCTTTGGCGTGATACGCACCAGTCCGGGCGGTTCGCGATCATTCCGTAGATTCGCTCACGGCCCCAGGCGGGGATCCATATAACCGTATCAATCGCTTTCAAAGCCTTCTCGCGAAGCCCGGTCTTATCCATGGAGATAAACCATTGGGGTGTGGCCCGGAAGATAACAGGCTTCTTGCAGCGCCAGCAGTGGGGATAGGCGTGGCTAAAACGCTCAGATTTGATGAGCGCGCCATTGGATTCAAGGATGTCAATTATTTCCGCGTCGGCGTTAAATACAAATTTGCCGGCAAATAGGGGCACCTCGTCTGTGAAGCATCCATTGTCATCCACCGGGGAAAAGGCGGGGAGGTCATAGCGGCAG
>JAGYOT010000446.1 GCA_018399455.1 Desulfobacterales bacterium | reverse complement strand
AAAGCGGTTGATGGGCATGCCAAAGGCCTCCCGGTACTCGCTGTATTTTTTGGCTTCCCGGGCCGCCCGGGTCATGCTGGCCGCACCGGAAAGCCCGACGGTAAGCCTTGAATAGGTGAGCACCACACCCACCACGTTGGCCACCCCCCGGTCCAGGGGGCCCACGGGATAGGCCACGGCCCCGTCAAAGGTCAGTTCAGCCGTGGTCAGCTCGCTGGTGCCCATCTTCCATTTGATCCGGTCAATGGTAAATCCGTTTCGGATCTCCTTTTCCTTGTTTCCCGGCAGCCAGGAGGGCACAACAAACAAGGCCACTATTTCCGTACCTTTGGGCCGTGCCGTCACAACCGCATAGTCGGCATGGGTGGCGGAACAGAAAAACTTGGTGCCGTATAAGCGCCAGGTGCCATCTTGTTCCACGGCTTCGACCACGTTGGCCGGCACGTCCGAGCCACCGTGGATTTCGGACAAATATTGGGCGCCGATGGCAAAATCACCGTCAATGCCTTCTTTGCAGTGCTTTACAATCTGCTTGAGCTCCGGGGTGTCGGCAAACTGGTCGATAATGGCCACCAGCCCCTCGGTACAGGTCACGGGGCAGGCAATGCAAGCCTCGCTGTTTTGATAGATCAGATACATTTTGACCAGTTTGACCCATGGGTCGGTTTTTTCCGAAAACATAGCCTCTTTGAAGATTTCCTCTTCCATAACCCGGGTTTCCATGGGCCGGACAATGCGGTCGATGCGGTGATTGTGGCCGTCATAGTGCATCATATACGGCCGTTTTTCCGGCCAGGCAATGGCATCGGCCAGATCCCGCCACCGAAAGGAGGCTTTTTCAGAGACTTCTCTGGCCGCCTGGTCGACCATTTCGAATTTGTCCCCGGTGTAGCATTTCAAGACCTGTTGGATAAACGGATCATCCCGGTAGTAGTCCACCTGATTCCGCCACTCAAGAAACGGGTCGAAATTGTAGGGATTGATTCCCCTTGGGTTGGTTTCCATATGGTGCGCTCCTTTGGATTTGGATTTTTTTGCTCCAAAAAAATCCGGATTTACGGGATCATGGTTTGGAGATCTTTTTTCAGGACTTTGCCCACGGAATTTTTGGGTATCGCCTCCACAAAAATCACGTCTTTGACCCTCTTGAACCCAGCCAGATGCTGGCGGCATAATTCAAGGATATCCTCTTTGGATATTTGGGCCTCTTTTTGGGGGACAATAAATGCCACGGGCACTTCCCCCCATTTGTCATCTGCCCTGCCCACAACAGCGGCTTCTGCCACGCCCTGCTGGGTGACGAGCAAGGCCTCAATTTCCGCCGGATAGATATTTTCCCCGCCGCTTATGATCATATCCTTGAGCCGGTCGACCACGTAGACAAACCCATCAGCGTCCTTTTTGCCCAGATCCCCGGAACGGTAATATCCATTGACGAGGACATCCTTTGTGGCTGCCGGGTTGTTCCAGTAGCCGGTAAACACTTGGGGGCCGAACAAACAGATTTCGCCCACTTCATTCGGGCCCAGCTCCCTGCCGGTGTCCGGGGAAAGAATTTTGATATCTCCGTGAAATACCGGCTTGCCCGCAGAGTTTGCTTTTTCCCAGGGCATGTCATGGGTCCAGAACGTAATGGCACCTGTGTATTCCGTGGCCCCGTAGACCTGCTGTACGTGGATACCCTTGTCCCGGTAGGCGGCAATCAGGCTTTGGGCAACCGGTGAACCCCCGCAGAGGATCTGGTTCAGATGCGACAGATCGGCTTCTGCCATGCTGGGCACCATGATCATGTATTGCAGCATGAGCGGCACGGTCATCAGAAAATTGATTTTCTCTTCGGCAATGATCGACCAGATCTTATGGGGATCGAAATCCGGCATGTACACGGTGGTGCAGCCTCGGTGTACGTTGGCCAGAATCGGAGCCAGCCCGCCGATGTGAAAAAGGGGGGCCACTAACAGATACCGGCTTTTGTTGCGCCACTCAATGGTATGGCTCAGGCCGATGGAGGCCCAGAACAGATTGTCATGGGACAGGGTCACGCCTTTGGGTTTTCCGGTGGTGCCGGAGGTGTACATCAAAAGAGCCGGATCGCTGCCGGATCCGGTCTTTTCGGGTTCATTGCCGGGCATTTTCCGGAGTTCGGCTTCCAAGTCCGGATCAGCGGTGCTGCTGTTTCTGCAAATATACACCCGGCAGGGGAGATCTGCCCGGATCTGCTTCATCGGCTCGGCAAACTGTTCATCATAAATCAGGGCGGTGGCCGTGCAGTCGTTTAAAATAAAGGCCAGTTCCCGGGCATGAAGCCGCCAATTGAGAAGCACGGTCACCACTCCGATTTTGGCGGCCCCAAACAGGCAGGTGGTCACCCATTCATCGTTTTTGCCCAGCACGGCGACGCGGTCGCCGGCGCGGATACCGCTGGTCGCCAGCAGATCAGCCACCTGGTTGGCCCGTTTGTTGACCTGGTCATAGGTGTAGCGATACCCCTCGCCCGCCCCGGCTTCCTGATCCGGTGATAAAAACGCCCGATTCTGCATTAAATTGCCAAGATTGAATTGCAAG
>JAGYOT010000445.1 GCA_018399455.1 Desulfobacterales bacterium | reverse complement strand
GACAGATCGGCTTTCAAAAGATTCAGCAACCGATCCAGATCCTCGTTGTTATAAAATTCAAGCTCCACCCGCCCTTTCCGGCCACGACGCTTGATCTGCACTTTTGTTCCGAAGCGCCGGGAAAGGTCCTGCTCCAGGTTGGAGAAATAGACATCCTCAGGGCCTTCAGAGCGCCTGGGGGAAGAGCCGGACCGGGCGTTTAAGCGTTGGATCAGTTTTTCGGTCTCCCGCACAGACAGGCCCCGCGTCAGGACAAGGGCAAAAGCCCTTTTCTGGATTTCGGGGGTTTCAGCTCCCAGCAGAGTCCTCGCATGGCCCATGGAAAGCTCCCCGTTTTTGATGGCGGCCTGGATTTTCTCCGGCAGATGGGTCAGACGCAGAAAATTGGCAATCGTTGACCGGCTTTTGCCGACGCGCTCGGCCACGTTCTCCTGGGTCAGACCGAACTCGGTCATCAGACGCTTATACGCCTCGGCCTCGTCCATGGGATTTAAATTTTCCCGCTGGATATTCTCAATAATGGATATCTCAATAAGCTCCGCATTGCTGATCTCCTTTAAAATAACCGGAACCTTGTAAGTCCCGGCCATGCGGGCTGCCCTAAGCCGGCGTTCGCCGGCAATCAACTCATAGCCTGTTTTGGCTTCCCGGACCAGAAGCGGCTGCAGCACCCCCCGGGCTTGAATCGAGTCAGCCAAATCGGCCATTTCCTGCTCCGGAAACTCCCGGCGCGGTTGATAGGGGTTCGGAAAAATCTTGTCAATATCGCATTCAAAATAAACGGCCGGCTTTTCCCCGGTCTCGCCGATGTCCGGGAAAAGGGCGTCCAGGCCTTTGCCCAGCCCGCTCCGGCGCCCTTTTTTGCGCTGACTGCCGTTTTCATTCGTCTTGATTTTCTGGTTGGCCATGATCAGTCCAATCCATCCCTTGTAGTCAATGCCCGGAAAAAATCCATGGACTTCCTCCGGGCACGGGTTACCTGCCCCGCCGATTCCCGTTGGCGATCTCCGCAGCCAGGGCCTTATAGCTTTTCGCCCCGATGCAGGCGGCATCATAGAACATGATGGGTTTGCCATAGCTGGGCGCTTCGCTCAGCCTGACCGTCCTGGGGATACGGGTCTTAAAAACCATGTCCTTGAAATAGGTTTCCGCATTTTCCGCTACCTGACCGGCCAGATTGGTCCGGCGATCGAACATGGTAAGAAGGATCCCCTCGATTTTTAAGGCCGGATTCATTCCCTGCTTGATGCGCTTGATCGTCTGAAGCAGCTGGCCAAGCCCTTCCAGGGCATAAAACTCACTTTGAAGCGGAATCAGTACAGCATCTGAGGCCACCATGGCGTTCAGCGTCAAAAGGCTGAGGGACGGCGGGCAATCCAGGATCACGTAGTCAAAATCATCCACACAGGGAGACAAAAGCGAATGCAGGACCTTTTCCCGCTGGTTCTCGGCCATCATTTCCACCTCAAAACCGATCAGCTCGACCCTGGAGGGGATCACGGAAAGATTTGTAATGCCGGTATCAATTATAATATCGAAAACTTGACTCTGGCCGATCATCCCGTGATAGAGATTCCGCTCAATGCCCTGTTTGTCTATACCCAGCCCGGTAGTAGCATTGGCCTGCGGATCACAGTCGACGAGCAGCGTTTTTCGCTCCAATACAGCCAGGCCGGCGGAGAGATTAATCGCTGTGGTGGTTTTGCCCACGCCTCCTTTTTGATTGGCAATACAAATTATATGTGTCATAATCCAAATCTTCTAACACAAAATTTGCCGTTTGCAAAGCGGATTGACCTGATCCGCAGCAAGACTTAAATTATTCAAATAAATCCTAAACAGAAAGCATTAACCGAATATCCGCGATGAACTGGTTTCGAAAAACAACGGCCTGCTTTTTGGTGTTTGTTTTCCTGTCTGCGCTCATACCGCTGCCTGAGGCAGACGCACTCACCATTCAGGAAGAAAAAGAACTGGCCCGGGAGTTTCTCCAGGCCGTACGTCAGCGCTATCATATCATCAAGGACCCGGCGATTGCCGATTATGTCCAGAAGGTCGGCGACCGGCTTGTGGACGAACTGCCCCCCCAGCCCTTTGAATATCATTTCTATGTCATCGAACAGGATACCTACAATGCATTTGCCGGACCCGCCGGAAACATTTTTGTTCACAGCGGTCTGTTTACCTCCCTCGCCCATGAAGGCGAACTCGCCGCACTGCTGGCCCATGAAATCGCCCATGCCTCCTGCCGGCATATTTCGGAAATGTACGATTCCTCCAGATTAACCAGTGTCGGCACCCTGGCGGGGCTTATCGCCGGAATCCTTATCGGCCTGGGAGGGGCGTCCACTGTCGGCAGCGCGGTCGCCGTGGGCTCCATGGCCGCCGGCCAGTCCGCAACACTGGCCTATACCCGGGAGAAGGAAATGCAGGCCGATCAAATCGGAAGAGAATATCTGCAGAAGGCCGGTTATAATCTGCACAGCATGCTCACCCTGCTAAAGACCATACGGAGTCAGGAATGGTTCGACACCGATCAGGTCCCTACCTATCTGAGAACACATCC
>JAGYOT010000444.1 GCA_018399455.1 Desulfobacterales bacterium | reverse complement strand
GACGGTAATGCAACTGCATTGCGATGGGGGTTCAAATCCCTCCTGGCCTGCCATCGTTTATCGACGGGTAAGCTCAAAGCTTGAATCCGCATCGGTTAACTTGCTGGATGATCAACTTTGAGCTTTAATGTTTTAGGAGTCTGAATGGCGCGCATACAGAAAAAAAAGCCGGCTGCACAGAAAAAGAAGCCCCGGTCGCAGACAGCTGAGGATTACCCGGCTGCGAACGGTGGCAGTATCCCGGCCGCTTCTTCCCCGGAAAGTCCGCAGGCTTCAACCCAGGGAGCGGCGAAAGAGAAAAAGCCAAAACGCCCGGCTGCCGTGAAAAAATCTGCCGCTGCGGAGCAGTCCTTTGTGTTGAGGCTGGTGGATCGGTATTTTGGCAACTGGATTGACTTTTTAAGAGAGGTTAAGGTCGAGCTGGGTAAAGTTACCTGGCCCTCCCGGAAACAAACAGTTGGATCGACGGTGGTGGTCCTTGTTTTTGTTTTTATTATTGCCTTGTTTTTAGGGCTGATAGATATTGTTTTGTCCAGTCTGGTCCGTTTGATCATATGATACTATTTATTTAATAATAAAGAGGTGATAAGGCCGAATGGCGCTTAAGTGGTACATTATTCATGTCTATTCCGGATTTGAAGCCAAGGTGAAAAAAAATCTGGAGGAACGGATCGCGGCTTCTGCCTTTCCGGAAAAATTCGGCGAAGTCGTGGTCCCTACTGAACAGGTGGTGGAGCTGGTGAAAGGAAAGCGCAAGACTTCGAACCGCAAGTTTTATCCGGGATATATTTTGATCCAGATGGAGCTTGATGAGGATACTTGGCATCTGGTCACTTCAACAGCGAAGGTGACAGGTTTTCTTGGCGGACGGGACAAGCCGGTGGCCATTCAGGACAGGGAGGCCGAACAGATACTGAATCGAATGGAAGCAGGCAAAAGCAATCCTCAGCCCAAGTATTATTTTGAACCCGGAGATGAAATCCGCGTTATTGACGGGCCGTTCACCAACTTCAACGGCACCGTCGAAGAGGTCCATCCGGAAAAGGGCAAGGTCAAGGTGCTGGTCAGTATCTTTGGGCGTTCCACACCGGTTGAGCTGGATTTTGTTCAAGTATCCAAAGGTTAACTTGGAAATATAAGGAGTAAAATTGACATGGCGAAAAAGGTCATCGCACAGGTCAAGCTTCAGGTAGAGGCTGGAAAAGCGAATCCATCGCCTCCGATTGGTCCGGCACTGGGCCAGCACGGGGTCAATATCATGGATTTCTGCAAGGCGTTTAACGCCAGAACGGTCAATGATGAAGGCATGATCATACCAGTCGTGCTTACGGTCTATCAGGACAAGTCCTTTACTTTCGTGACCAAAACACCGCCGGCCGCTGTATTGTTGAAAAAAGCCGCGGGGATTGCAAAAGGGGCCGGGGATCCAAAGGCGGAAAAAGTCGGCCAGGTCACCCGGGACCAGGTGGAGGAAATCGCCCAGAAGAAGATGCCGGATTTGAATGCCGTTGATATGGAGAACGCCTGTAAAATCATTGAGGGTACGGCCAGGAGCATGGGGCTTGAGGTTGTTTAATCGGCAAAAAGGAGTCTGACGCAAATCATGCACAAACATGGGAAAAAATATAGAGAGGCGAAGTCCAATATTGATCCGTTGCAGCGCTACACCTTTCGGGAGGCGATCGAGGGAGCCCTGAATGCATCGTTTGCCAAGTTTGATGAAACGGTGGATATAGCGGTGAAACTCGGTGTCGATCCGCGGCATGCAGATCAAATGGTGCGCGGTTCGGTCGTCCTGCCGCATGGGATTGGAAAAGAGGTCCGGGTTCTGGCATTTTCCAAGGGAGAGAAGGAAAAAGAAGCGCTTGATGCCGGAGCCGATTTTGTCGGCAACGAGGAGCTTATTGAGCAAATCAAAGGTGGCTGGCTGGGCTTTGATAAGGCGGTGGCAACCCCGGATATGATGGGCTCGGTCGGCAAGATCGGTAAAATTTTAGGCCCGAGGGGACTGATGCCGAATGCCAAGACCGGAACGGTCACATTTGAGCTGGAAAAAGCCATTAAAGAGTTGAAAGCCGGCAGGATTGAATTTCGCGTGGAAAAAAGCGGGATTGTCCATGCGCCCATGGGGAAGGTTTCATTCGGGGCGGACAAACTGCAGGATAACATTGCTGCGTTTGTGGATACGCTGATTCGGCTGAAGCCGGCGGCCAGCAAAGGGACTTACATGCGAAGCATTGCTATTTCAACTACAATGGGGCCGAGCTTTAAAGTCGATCCGGTCTATGTCAAGGACCTGGCTAAATAAACAGGATCAGTTACTATAATAAATTGTCTGTCAAAGACCGTAGGTTCACGCAGCCGTGTTTAATCGGAGGCAGCCGTTTCCGGCCTACCGAGGCAGGTGTTCGGATACAGGGAACACCTCTGGTTTTTACAGCATCAGAAAGGGGGTGTTTTAAGTTTGCGGTTTGAAAGGAAAAAGGAACTTGTCGAAGAGCTTGCCGAGAAGTTTTCGCGTTCGACCATTGTGATTGCCACCGATTTCAAAGGGCTCAATGTGGTCAAAC
>JAGYOT010000443.1 GCA_018399455.1 Desulfobacterales bacterium | reverse complement strand
CGTAGACCGGGGATACAGAACATCTTGGATAAAGACCGGAGAACAATCACATTGGGCAACCCCAGATAAGCCATGGAATCATCGCCTTCCCCGTCCACAAACGGCAGGTAGGACTCATCAATGATAAACCAGGTATCCGGGCATGCGGCGGCCAGCCTTTCAAGGATGAAAACCGGTGTATAGACCCCAGTCGGATTGTTAGGGTTGCAGAAAAATACCGCATCCACTGTTTTGGCAGAAGCCGCCAGAGCCTCCATGTCCGGAACAAACCCCTCTTCTGCGCTTAAGATAAAATGGCGGCAGCTCACCCCGTTCATCACCAGAGCGTCCGCATAGTCTGAATAGGTAGGAGAGACAACAACGGCAGAGGTAATTCCCAAGGCTGCCGGCATCTGGTATAAAAACTGGGTGGTACCCGCCCCGGCCAGGACCTGGTCGGCCGGGAATCCCTGCCATTCAGCATAGGCGGCTGCCGCACGGCCCGCGTTAACCTCCGGCAGCCGGCAAACCGTGTCCATATGCTCAACAAGATCCGGCATAAGGCACGGCAGGGGGCCAAGAGGATTTATGTTGCTGCTCATGTCAACGATGTCCTCAGGCTTGCAGCCCAGCTTTATAGCCGCTTCGTATATATTCCCGCCATGGCCGTAAATCATGACGGCTCTCCATCTGCGGTTTTAGCTTCCAGCATCTGTTTTAACCGATCTCCCTCAATGGTTTCCTTCTTTAAAAGAAGAGCAGCCCCCTTTTCCAGGACTGAACGGTTTTGCTCCAGAATGCTAAGGGCCACCGCGTACTGGCGACTAATAATTTCGTGCACCTCGCTGTCTATGAGCTCTGCGGTTGTCTGGCTGTAATCCATGGCGCCCTGCATCTCGGGCACCGCCAGATACTGCGAGCGCTTTTCCCGGGCAAAATAAACCTGACCTACCTTCTCGCTCATGCCGTACTCCTTGACCATGCTGCGGGCGATGTCCGTGGCCCTGGAAAGATCATTGTGCGCTCCGGTGGAGATATCAACGAAGATAAGGGCCTCTGCCGCCCGACCGCCCAGAAGTGTGGCAATCCGGTTTAACAGCTCGGTCTTCTTCATCAAAAACCTGTCCTCCGTCGGCACCTGCATGGTATAGCCGAGTGCAGCAATGCCCCGGGGAATGATGGTAATTTTCTTTACCGGATCCGTCCCCGGCAGTGAAAGCGCAACAAGCGCATGTCCGATTTCATGGTAGGCTATGGTCTCCCGCTCCTTGGCATTGATCAGCCGGTTTTTTTTCTCAAGTCCGGCTACAAGGCGTTCAACCGCCTCCTCGAACTCGGCCATACCGACTGTCTCCTTGTTCCGGCGCACTGCCAGAAGCGCTGCCTCATTGACAAGATTGGCCAAATCCGCCCCAACCATGCCCGGTGTCATGGCAGCGACCGCATCAACATCCAGGTCCTGTTCGTGATGAACTTTTTTCAGATGAACCCTTAAGATAGCCGCCCGGCCGATTTTGTCCGGCCGGTCCACCAAAACCTGGCGGTCAAACCGACCGGGGCGCAAAAGCGCCGGGTCCAGAATCTCAGGCCTGTTGGTGGCGGCCATCAAAATCACGCCAATTTGGGGATCAAAGCCGTCCATTTCAACCAGAAGCTGGTTCAGGGTCTGCTCACGCTCATCATGGCCGCCGGTCAGGCCGAGACCCCGCACCTTTCCCAGGGCGTCGAGCTCGTCAATAAATATGATACAGGGAGCCCTCTCCTTGGCCTGGACAAAAAGATCCCTTACCCGGGCGGCGCCCATTCCCACAAACATTTCAACGAACTCGGAGCCGCTGATGCTGAAAAAAGGGACCCCCGACTCCCCGGCCACGGCCTTGGCCAGCATGGTTTTGCCGGTACCGGGGGGGCCGACAAGAAGAATGCCCCGGGGAATCATACCGCCGATACGGGTATATTTCTGTGGCTCCTTCAGAAAATCCACCACCTCCACGAGTTCCTGCTTGCTTTCATCAACGCCGGCCACATCATCAAAGGTGACATCCAGGTCATCATTCATGTAGATTTTGGCTTTATTTTTGCCGAGGCTCATAAAACCCGGCTGCTGCCCGGCCATCCGGCGGATCATAAAATACCAGATGCCGACAAAAAGAAAAACCGGGATCAGCCAGGACAAGAGGTCCCTGAAAAAAGTGGACTCCACTTCGCCTTTGAATTCAATTCCCTTGCCGGACAAAAATTCAGAAATATCCGGATCCACGCGAACCGTACGGAAAAGTTTTTTCCCCTCACCTTCGCCGGTGATCATCCGGCCCTGAATCTGGTTACTGGTAATCGCCACCTCCGTAACCTCTCCCTTTTCCACTTTCTCCAGGAACTCGCTGTATGAAATCGTTTCAATGGACATGGCTGAAAAAATAATGTTGTGGACAATCAGCACTACCCAGATGCCCAGCAGCACATACCAGATCGAAAATTTATGGTGCTTTTCCATGCCTGACCTCATTTTTCAATGATGGTAAAATCCCGTTGCATTGCCTCCCGTTTCCCTGAAAACAAATTATTATAAGCATTACCGGAGTCTTTGTCAGCATCAAAAT
>JAGYOT010000442.1 GCA_018399455.1 Desulfobacterales bacterium | reverse complement strand
GTTGAAGGATTCCTGTTGTATCCTTGCAAATCGCTACATTGCACAATGAATCCCACAAGCGTGAGCCTATAGATCGGCAAGGCCTTTAATAAAAGGCTTGATAATAACACGTGAGTCAGGGAAAATGAAATACCTTCTCGGCAAAAGGCGGCAGTATTGAGGGGAGTAGACGATTGTCGACAGGATATGCGTGAACCTTCAATCATGGATACAGCCGTCACGACCAGTTCTTCCAAAACCATTACAAATCGACCCTCTATCAGGAGGACGCCTATCGGGGGTGATGGTGATTTCGCGACGGAAGTGGATGTGGGGGTCGAAGAAGGATCTGGCCCGAGATACAGAGTCAAAAGTCTTCCTATAATATTTCGAAGCTGGAGCAAAAAGTCATTGAACTATATGATATTGGGAGGGAAGCTCTCTAAACAGGCAACCGGTGAACAGCGAAAGCGACTGGTCAAAAGGCGGGCACCCGATCTGATCGACCAATTTTTTTGTCTCCTACGGATTCCCCACAATACAAAGGAATAGCTATGAAACAAAAAGATGGATCCTTAAAAATAGTAGTAACAGTTTTGCTATTGAACCTTGCTGTGCCTTCCTTGGGTCTGTCCCAGCCGTCCGAAGAAAATGACCAACGGAGTGTTATCAGTACCATCTGGGGTTTGCTTAGGTCTGGGCCGGACTCTGGAAATGCCACGCCTGATGCTGTTGCCGGTGTCAGGGATTCTCCCTCTGGAGATCGGCCGGGGGGATCGGCTCCGAGGATTTACATGCAGGATGACGGTTCCATGAAAATGGGTGAAGGCTATGATCAGCCTGAACCTGAGCCTGAACCATCTCCTAGACAATGGAATGTATGGGATCAGGACGTCCGAACAGACCCAAGGGTTATGAAATTGCGTGCTCGAATGGCCGCCCGTCAAGCGAAGAAGAACCTCAAGGTGGCGCAGGATCTCGCCCAGGTCGAGAAGAAGGCGGCCGATGAGCAGGCCGCCATGGCGGCCGGTGCACAACAGTCCTCGGGATGTTTTCCCCGTGACATTCGGGTCGTCATGGCCGATGGCACGGCCAGATCCATTGCCGATGTAAAACCCGGGGACGTGGTCATGACCTACGATATCGGCTACGATGAAATCGTCGGGAAACCGGTCGCGGCTGCGTATTCCGTTCAGTCAAACCATCTCTACACGGTCAACAAGGATTTGAAGACCACAGGCGGCGAGCGCCTCCTGACACAGTCCGGGTGGAAGCCGCTGATGGCTTTGACCGAGCGGGATCTTGCCCATGTGAACGGCCGGATGACGGGCGTTGACACCATCGAATACAAACGCGTAAATTTGACCACTTACAACCTGCAGGTGAATGACACCCACAATTTCTATGTTGAAACCGAAGCGGGCAACGCCTACCTGGTACATAACTGCGGCGGCGGTGGGAAATAACCGGCTGGACCGTTTTCGTGCAGCCCTTTTTGAACTATGAGGGAAAAATCATGTTCTCGAAGAAGACTCACTGGGTACTTGTGGTTATTTGTAGTTTTCTGCTGTTTTCAGGATGCAGGACGGTGGTTTCCGACTTCCGGCAAAGCATTTCCTCACCGCGCGCTGAATTGCAGGCGGATGAAGCCTATGAATCGGCGGATTATGCAAAGGCGTTTCCGTTGTATCTGGAAGCGGCGCAGGCCGGTAGAAGCTATTCACAGTTCATGGTCGCCAACATGTACCTGCAGGGCGAAGGAACCAGGGAGGATGAAAACGCCGGTTTCGAATGGATGCGGCGTGCAGCCGAAGGCGGATATCCCCCCGCCATATACTGCCTGGGCGTGTTCAGCCTTACGGGATACGGGGTTGAACAGGATTTCACCGCGGCGGCGGGCTACTTCGAGAAAGCCGCCTTGCAGGAACACGGTCTCGCGATGCTTGCCTTAGGGACGATGCGCGCTGTCGGCCTCGGAGTGGAAAAGGATTCGCGCGAAGCCGTAAGATGGTTCCGGCTGGCCAAGGCACATGGTTTCCTGATTGAAGATGAACTGCTGGCGGAGCCGGAACGGGTGTTTGAAATCGTCTTGAATGAGCAGATACCGCAGGAGATGCCTCGTCCGGTTATCAGCCCCGAGGAACAATTGCGGCGAGTTCAGCAGCGGCTGAGCGAACTCGGTTATGACCCGGGTCCCGTCGACGGATTGATGGGCCCTTCGACCCGAAGGGCCATCGGCGCCTTCCAGAAAGATGCCGGGCTGCCGGTAAACGGTCAAGTTACCGACGATACCAAACGGAAGCTCAACGTGACGTTTTGATGACTCAATGCTGCAAAGCGCGATGACGGTGGCCTATTTTTGGCCCGCTCTTCTTCGCTGGTGTTTGGCGTATATGGGGAGCTCCCCATATCAGACATACTCATGCCAGTTGGCTTGTGAACAGCGGAACTCCGATTTATACCGTTCAAAAACTACTGGGACACCGTGACCTTAAGACAACGGCCCGATATGCGCATACAAGCGATATGACGTTGCAAGCGGCTGTTGCGAAGATTCAGAAGCCCCGGGCGACGGCCGAGGTGGTTCAACTGCATGATTGACAA
>JAGYOT010000441.1 GCA_018399455.1 Desulfobacterales bacterium | reverse complement strand
ATTTTATTCGCGGCTGGCGGCCTGCCGGCGATGGAAAGCTCACACTGGTAGACGGGCCTTTTCTGGAGATGATAAATGCGGCCGAGCAAGACCCCAAAGAAAAGCATGTCATTGTCATCGACGAAATTAACCGTGGAAATCCCGCCCAAATCTTCGGAGAAATGTTGACTCTCCTGGAAGCCGACAAAAGGACCCCAAACGAGGCGCTTGAGCTTTGCTACACCCGCTATGATGACGAAAGGGTATGCATTCCCGACAACCTGCACGTGATTGGAACCATGAATATTGCAGACCGTTCCCTGGCACTTGTTGATTTTGCCCTGCGCCGGCGCTTTGCTTTCATAGATCTGGAGCCGGCATTAAACAAGGCTTGGCATGATTGGGTTCACATCCGGTGCGGAATTGATTCCGAAATTCTCACTGAAATTGAAAAACGACTGAATCAGCTGAACAGTGACATTTCGTCTGACAGCAATTTAGGCCCCCAGTTTCGCGTGGGGCATAGTTATGTTACACCGCCTTTCCGAACCAAAATCAATGATGGCCGGGAATGGTTCCGCCAGGTCGTTGAAACCGAAATCGGCCCCCTGCTTGATGAATACTGGTTTGATGCCCTTGAAAAAGCGCAGAAAGCGCGTGAAAGACTGCTTGAAGGATTTTAACGATGCCGTCTGAAGCAGTCCAGACAAATACTGACAATGAAACGCGCCGGATCGGAAAAATCCCGGTGCGCAACCTCTGGCTGTTCATGCTTTACGCATCTGAGCTTTTTCGAGACATTGACAAGGCAAAAGTATCTGTCGAAAACAATCCGGACGACATCCCGGATCTGGTCGCAGAAATCCTTTCCCGCCAGGTTGAACGCCGTATAAGACGCAACCTGAGTTACGGCTATCAATCCAGGGATGCTGTGCTTGGTCGGGTGCGAGGACGCATTGACCTGCTTAAAACAGAGCGGCATCAATTGCTTAATCGTGGCAAAATTGCCTGCCGCTTTGACGAACTTACGGTTGATACCGCAAGAAACCGTTTTGTCCGCGCTGCTCTGGAGAAAATTTCAAAAATAGTGGGCCGGGCCGACCTGGCTCATCGCTGCAGATCACTGGCATCCAGCATGAAACACATGGGCGTTTCCAGTGTCCGCCCTGGTCGGGGGGAGGTATCTGTTAATCGGTTTGGCAGGCATGACTCTGATGATCGGCCAATGATTTTTGCAGCGCATCTGGCCTTTAACCTGGCTTTGCCCAGCGAAGTCTCAGGTGCCAGACATCTTTCTTTGCCGGACAAGGAAATAAACTGGATTCGAAAGCTTTACGAAAAGGGAGTTGCGGGATTCTATAATATTGTCCTTTCAAAGTATGGATGGAATGTTTCTGCAGGAAAAACGATTTTCTGGCCAATTGAAAGCAAAACATCCGGAATCGACCAGATTCTTCCCTCCATGCGAACTGACATCATTCTGGATCATCCGGCCAGCGGACGGCGCATAGTTATTGATACCAAATTCAACTCAATGATAACACATGGATGGTATCGTGAAAAAACATTACGAAGCGGATATATTTATCAGATTTACGCTTACCTGAGGTCCCAGGAAGACAATGGAGACCCGCTTTCAGCAAAAGCCTCGGGCTTGCTCCTTCACCCCTCTGTGGATGAAATGCTAAACGAGGCTGTAATGCTCCAGGGCCATGAAATCAGATTTGCCACGGTTGATCTGGGGGCAACAGCTAAGGGAATAAGAAAGCAGCTCCTGCAGATGGTGGGAGCTTCTGATGAAGATTAAGCATGATATGTACTGTCTTTCTGGCACGATGACCGGAAACCCAATGGAGGCGTTTCATGTCAAAATATTCTGGCGCTTTCTCAAAAAACTGGGAATATCAAGCGCCCATGCTGGCAGAAAGGTTGCTGTAATAATAGAAAATGCCCAATACCACCATACGACGCTTCATAAAGATTACCATGATAAATGCGTTGATAAAATCCAACTGGAATTTATGCTTTCTTATAATACGGTAATCCAATCGAGCGGATATGGAAACTAACCCGCCAGTGTTGTACTCACAGTGTATATTTTCCCTCGATAAACAGTTTGAAAGTTGCCATCGGGAAAAGGCTACAGGATTGCAGCAGTATCTGGCATCCCTGCAGCCCTCACTTTAGGATCAATGGGTCGCGTCTAATACTTGACTTTTTCAATTCCTTTTAACCCAAGGATTTCCCGTGCCTCCGAAGGTGAAGCAGGAGAGACGCCTATTTCTTTTCCTATTCTGACTATTTTTTCGACCTGTTCGGCGTTGCTTTTTGCAAGCTGCCCCTTATTCAGGTAAAGACTATCCTCTAGTCCAACGCGAGCATGCCCTCCCATGATTAACGCCATTGTGCACATTGGAATTTGATGTTTTCCGGCAGCACATACTGACCAGTTAAAATCGCCTATATTTTTTTTGGCTGTATTGAAAAGAAATAAAAGATTGTCAGGTGAGGCCGGTATGCCGCCCAAAATGCCCATCACAAACTGAATATAGACAGGTTTTTTAAGATAGCCGTTCTCCATCAGGTACTCGATATTATTGATCATCCC
>JAGYOT010000440.1 GCA_018399455.1 Desulfobacterales bacterium | reverse complement strand
GGAAGAGCTGCGCTTACTTGTCTCCCTACGGGTTTAAAAGAATTCGGCGAAGGCGGCTGGCTGACCAGCCGGGTGCCCTACGACCAGGACGGTGAACAGCTGCCGCACCTTCTGGCCGACCTCTGTGAATATATTTTTGCCTGCGCCAACTATTCGGGCCATGTATACGCCGGACTGACCATCGGCGCCGCCGGGCTGATCGATACCTTTGGCAGCAGGTCGCTCTATGACACCTATGTGCCCATGATGCGCTCCGGAAAGTGGCAGGGCACCATGGCACTGACAGAACCTGAGGCCGGCTCCTCTCTGGCGGACATCACGACCATGGCCGAACCCACGGATTCCGACTATTATTTGATCAGGGGTCAAAAAATATTCATTTCCGCCGGCGATCATGATGGAGCGGAAAACGTAATCCATCTGATGCTGGCCAAAATCCACGGTGCGCCGGCCGGCGTCAAAGGGATTTCACTGTTCGTAGTGCCCAAGAAACGAATCGAGCCCGATGGCAGCCTATTGCCAAATGATGTCGTCACCTCCGGGGTCTACCACAAACTGGGCTACCGGGGCTGCCCCATCGCCCAGCTCAGCATGGGCGATAAAAATGACTGCCGCGGCTGGCTGGTAGGAGAGCCGCATCAGGGCTTGAAATACATGTTTCAGATGATGAACGAGGCCCGGATCGGAGTCGGCATGGGAGCCACGGCCATGGCTACGGCTGCCTACTACGCCGCCCTGGAATACACGAAAACCCGTGTTCAGGGGCGCAAACCCGGTCAAAAAGATCCCGCCAGCCCGCCCGTCCCGATTATTGAACATGCCGATATAAAACGGATGCTGCTGTTTCAAAAAGCGGTTTGCGAAGGTTCTCTCTCGCTTCTGATGCAGTGCAGCAAGTACTTTGATTTTCAACATATTTTGGGGGGAGAGGATAAAGCAAAATATGGCCTTCTCCTTGAGATTCTGACACCTGTGGCTAAAAGCTACCCTTCAGAAATGGGCAACCTGGCCATCAGCGCCGGGCTTCAATGTCTGGGCGGATCCGGCTACTGTGATGACTATCCGCTGGAGCAGTATTACCGGGACTGCCGCATCCACCCCATTCACGAAGGTACCACCGGTATCCAGGGCATGGATCTTCTGGGCCGAAAAGTCATAATGAAAAACAGCCAGGCCTTGATCTATTATATCAGTGAGATTCAGGAAACCATCGGAGCAGCAAAAGCCTACAAGGAACTGGAGCCTTTTGCGCTCCGCCTTGAAAAAGAGCTCGATCAGCTCCAGAGCGTCACCCGCCACCTTGTTGCCATCGCTCAGACCGAAGGCCCGGAAGCGTTTCTTTCGGATGCCACGCTTTACCTGGAACTGTTCGGCATTGTTACCATCGCCTGGCAGTGGCTGCTGCAGGGAATTGCCGCCCAGAAGGCCTTAATTCAAGGGGCAAAAAAGAAAGATGCGGACTTTTATGAGGGGAAAATGTTTGCACTGCGCTATTTTTACGGCTATGAAGTTCCCAAAACCCGGGGGCTTGCGAGTCGTCTGACCGATACGGACCGGGTAAGCACAGAAATGCGGCCGGATTTCTTCAATGACTGAGCGTCCGTCAATAAGAGCAGGTGCCGGTGGCCTGGTCCGGAACGGACCCTGTTGAACTGATATGAGTTTTGACCCATTCATCGTCAAATAGATGGAGAAACCCCATGACCCGACGTTTTATCGACCTTTCGGTGGACATCGAAAACAACGAGAATACCGATCCTCCGGGTTTTAGCCCCCGGGTGACCTATCTAACGCACCAGGAATCCGCCGAAACCGTCGCCCATTTCTTCCCCGGCCTGAAGAAGGACGATCTGCCTGACGGAGAGGGCTGGGCCATTGAAAGCATCACCCTCACCACCCACAACGGCACCCATATGGACGCGCCCTGGCATTTTCATTCCACCACGGACTACGGCAGCCGAAGAGCCCCGTTTATCGACGAAATCCCTCTTGATCATTGCTTTCGTCCGGGTGTCAAGCTCGACTTTCGTCACCTGCCGGACGGCCACGTGGTGAGTGCGGCTGAAATCGAAAATGAACTGACACGCATCAAACACACCCTTGAGCCCCTGGATATCGTTTTAGTCAATACCAGCGCCGGGGCAGTCTTCGGCCAGCCCGGCTATGTAGACAAGGGCTGTGGCATGGGACGGGAGGCAACGCTTTATCTCACCGAGCGGGGGATCCGCGTCGTTGGCACTGATGCCTGGTCATGGGACCCTCCCTTCAGCCACACCGCCCGGCGCTGGGCGGAAACCCATGATCCCGCCATCATATGGGAGGGGCATAAGGCCGGACGCGAAATCCCCTACTGGCAGATCGAGAAGCTTCACAACCTGGAGGCGCTGCCGTCTGACGGATTCACCGTGGTCTGTTTTCCGGTCAAAATCCGCGAGGCCTCAGCGGGATGGACCCGGGTGGTCGCAATTCTGGGATAAAAAAACAGATAATCCCTGAGTTTTATCCATATCAGGAAAACCTCTGACGCCGCTTTCAGCCGATCCCGGCAATGGCAGCAAAATCCAGCTGCGTAACCGTCAGCCTGATAATTG
>JAGYOT010000044.1 GCA_018399455.1 Desulfobacterales bacterium | reverse complement strand
GCGTCTACCAATTCCGCCACTTCGGCACGAGACTTTAAATCAAGCATTGATTTAGCGTAAGTTTTTTTATATATATCGTTTGTCTCTTTATGTCAAGATCATAATTAAAAAAGCCGGATAAACTGCAAAATGGAACTGATTACGAATTTAAACGATATAACCATGCCCTTCAATAATGCGGTAGTAACCATTGGCAATTTTGACGGGGTGCACAAGGGGCATCAGGCCATTCTTCATCAGGTTATCGAGCTGGCCGAGTCAATTGACGGAACGTCGGTGGCCATTACCTTTGAACCTCATCCCCTGAAGGTCCTGAGCGATTCAGGGGCTCCGCCCCTGATTACCATGTATGAACAAAAAATTGAGCTTCTTGGCCAGACCGGTATTGATGTGCTGGTTAGCACGCCGTTTACCCAGTCATTTGCGGCAATAACGGCACATTCTTTTATTGAAGATATTCTTATCAACAAAATCGGCATGAAGGCGATTATTATCGGAAAAGACTATAAATTCGGGAAAAACCGGCAGGGCAATGTCGATTTTTTGCGGCAATATACCGGGACCCATGGGATTGAGGTGATTGTTGCGAACTGGATTCCTGTCTCGCACCAACTGACTGATCGTATCAGCAGCACCCGGGTAAGGGAAATTGTCATGGAAGGCAGGGTTGAGGAGGCATGGCATCTTTTGGGACGCTTCTATCAGATCCGGGGAGAGGTCGTCACCGGTCGCAAGCGCGGCGGTCCCATGCTCGGGTTTCCTACCGCCAATATCAAACTCATTGACGAGCTCTGCCCCAAAATGGGCGTTTATGCGGTAACCGTGGAATGGGAAAAGACTAAATACAAGGGAGTCGCCAATATTGGTTATGCTCCGACCTTCGACGACCACCTGTTCACGGTCGAAGTTCATTTGTTTGATTTTAATGAGGATATTTATGGTGAAACCATAAGGGTGAATTTTATCAAGCGAATCCGGGATGAAAAGCGATTTGCGGATATTAATGAATTATCCGAGCAGATCAGCCGGGATATTGAAAACGCCAAAACCATTCTGGCCGATTTATAATCCGGACAGCGCTTTGAAGCAAAGGAATTATCGATGATTCTGGAAATTTTAACCTACCCCGATGATTTTCTCAGAAAAACCGCCAAGCCGGTGGCGGCCGTGGATAAAGAAATTTGGGAAATCATTGAAAACATGGCGGATACAATGTATTCCGCCCCTGGTGTGGGCCTTGCCGCGATTCAGGCGGGCATTGATAAAAGCATCATTATCTACGATCCGGATGCCGATTCTGAAAAACGGGGTTATCAGGCTTTGATCAATCCGAAAGTGATATCCACCTCTGGTGAGACGGTTTCTGAAAACGAGGGCTGTTTGAGCGTTCCGGATTTTCGTTCTGATGTGCCTCGCGCCGAGAAGGTTGTTGTGGAAGGTCTGGATCGGGAAGGAAAAGCGGTTCGCATAGAAGCGGACGGCTTATTATCCGTGATTCTTCAACATGAAATCGATCACTTGAACGGCATCCTGTTTATCGATCGGATCAGTCCGTTAAAACGCGGGATGTATAAAAAAAGGCGCAAAAAGGCGCTAAAGCGAAGTGATCAAGCCTCTTAACGTCATATTCATGGGCACCCCTGCCTTTGCCGTGCCTGCGCTGACTGCGATTTCCGAAGCAGGCATCCGGGTATGCCTGGTCGTTACCCAGCCGGATCGACCAAAGGGACGCGGTCGCAAGCTTTCACCGCCTCCGGTTAAAACAGCGGCGATGCACTTTGGCGTGGAGATTGTACAGCCCGATAGTGTTAAATCCGATGGTTTTTATGAACGGGTTGCCGAACACCGCCCGGATTTTTTGGTTGTTGTGGCATACGGGCATATACTGCCCCGCCGTATTCTGGAGGTACCGGTCTGCGGGGCGGTTAATCTCCATGCATCGCTTCTGCCCAAATACCGGGGCCCGGCGCCGATTCAATGGGCTATAATCAACGGGGAATCCGAAACCGGTGTGACCACGATGTTGATGGATACAGGACTGGATACCGGAGATATCCTGCTTTCATCAAAAACCCCGATTGAACCGGAAGACACGGCTGGCACTCTTCATGACCGTCTTGCCCGGATGGGCGGGGGCTTGCTTAAACAAACCCTTGAAGGAATGAAGGCCGGGACCCTGGAGCCTGTGCCCCAGAATCAAGCTGAAGCAAGCTATGCGCCGCTTTTGAAAAAATCCGACGGCCGTATTGACTGGACCGCTCCGGCTGAGGCCATTGCGCGAAGAATCCGCGGCATGAATCCCTGGCCTCTGGCGCATACCTATTTTGGCGACAAGCGCTTGAATATATATAAGGCCGAGCTGCGGCCCGCTGATTCGGATGCGCCGCCTGGTACCGTTATTCCCGGGTTTTCCGGAGAGCTCCGGGTGGCGACCGGGTATGGGGCGCTATCTATTCTTGAGATCCAGGGAGCTTCAGGAAAGCGACTGCCGATCCAGGATTTTTTGAGCGGCACCGTCATACCCGAAGGCAGCCGGCTTCAGTAAACCGCACGATTTCATATGCCCATTCCAAAGGCCGACGATACCGCCGCCCGCAAAGCGGCTCTGGATGTTTTAAACAGACTGGATCAGACAAGCGAGCTTCTGGACACGGTGCTTGCTACCCGGGCAGCTGAGTTGTGTCTTGATTTTTCGGCTTCTGACCGGAAACTGGTCAATGCCATAGTCTATGGCGTGCTGCGTTGGCGCCGGCGTCTGGATTGGATCATCAAACAATATGCGGCCATGCCGGCCTCCCGGATTTCCCCCCGGATTATGAATATTCTGCGCATGTCCGTCTTCCAGATAATTTACCTGGATCGGGTGCCGGATTTTGCGGTTGTCAACACATCGGTTGAAATGGCCAAGCAGTTGGTTTCAGTCAAATCGAGCCGGTTTGTAAACGGTATTCTGAGAAATATACTGCGCCACCCCCTGACAGCGTTTGAAACCTCTTTGCCCACAGATCCGATTCAGTCCCTGGCCATATCCCGGTCCTTTCCGGACTGGTTGATCAAGCGTTGGGTCAGCCGGTTTGGCCATGGGGAAACGGCAAGCCTTTGTGAGGCGATCAACCAAATCCCGCCCGTCACAGTTCGAACCAATACTCTTAAAACAGATCGCTGCACATTGAAAAAAGCTCTGTCCACGGCCTGCGGGAGCCTTTATCCCACCCGTTATTCTTCGGACGGGCTTAGTTTCCAAGGAGCTCGGCAACCCATCGACCAGCTTGCCGCATTTCAAAACGGCTGGTTCCAGGTACAGGACGAGGCCGCTCAACTCGTTAGCCGGCTTCTTGATCCACAGCCCGGTGAGGTGGTGCTGGATGCCTGTGCCGGCATGGGGGGAAAGACCGGACATATCGGACAGCTAATGAACAATACGGGCCGTATTTTGGCTGTTGACAAGGACAAGCGAAAGCTGGCAATGCTTGAAACGGAGATGAAGCGTCTGGGAATAAAAATATGTCAAACACGCCGGGAGGATCTGGATGCGGCGGAAGGAAACCATCTGTCCGATAGGTTTGATCGTATTCTTCTGGACGCGCCCTGTTCCGGGACCGGGGTGATCCGCCGCAACCCGGACATCAAATGGGCGGCGGGCAAGCAGAACCTTGGTCGCTTTGCCCGGCGCCAACTGGCTTACCTGGATAAACTGGCCCCGCGTCTGGCACCTGCGGGGGTTCTGGTTTATTCCGTCTGTTCAATCGAACCCGAGGAGACTCTGGAAGTCGTTGAAAGGTTTTTAAAAACGCACCCGGAATTTTCGAGGGCCGCCGATTTTAACGGAATCTCTTTTGATGAATGCCGTATTTTTGATAAACAGGGAAATTTTATGAGCCTGCCGCATATTCACCAAATGGACGGCTTTTTTGCCGCTCGGCTTAAAAGGAAACAATGACCCGGACAATAGTCAAACTGCTGCTTTTGCTGATCGTTTTTTTTACAATTGCCGGTGCAAGCGCTTATCTGACATTGACTTATGTCATCGAAAGCGAGGAGACCGTTGTGGTTCCTGAGCTAAAGGGGAAAAATGCCATATCCGTGCTGGAACTCCTGTCAGACCTCGGTTTAAATACCAAGGTCGAGGAATCTGAGTTCAATCCGGATGTGCCCAGGCATCATGTGATTTATCAGAAGCCGCTGCCGGGGGCGACGATTAAAAAAGGCAGGGATGTCAAAGTGGTTTTGTCAAAAGGTGCCCGGACCCTGGGAGCGCCCAATCTAACCGGCGTCTCCAGGCAGCAGGCAGAAACTATCCTTTCCAACAACGGGCTTGCAACCGGGGTCATCACAAAAGTATTCAGCCGGAAGGTTAAAGCGGAGATGGTGATTGCCCAGGCTCCCGCCCCCCGTGAATCCGTGACCCAGGGAGATAGGGTCAATTTGCTCGTCAGCCGGGGCCCCCGGCCGGAAAGATACAGAATGCCCGAGCTTGAGGGGATGAGACTGGAGAAGGCGCTGAGGCTTATTGAAACCTATGGTTTGACGGTTGGACGCATCAATTCCGATCACAGAAAAAACCGGCCGGCTAACATCGTTGTTGAACAGGAGCCCCTTTCAGGCTATTATGTTGAACCGGAACAGGAAATAAGGCTTACCGCCAACCGCTGGTTCCCGGCTGAAGATGGAAAAACCGGCAATAAAGGCGAAACCGGCAAGGATATTTTGTTTTGCTACCAGGTGCCGCCGGGTTTTCTAAAGCAGCATATCCGCCTGGAGTTCAAGGCTTTTGGTATGACGAGCATTTTGTATGACCAGTTGATGAAGCCGGGCCGTTTAATCTGGGTGATGGCGCCGAAATACACGCATTCGGTAATTTTTTTATACAGGAACAATGAACTCATAGAAACCGAGGTTTATAACGGATGAAGAAGCTGATTGCCCCATCTATCCTATCTGCGGATTTCAGCCGGCTTAAAGAGGATATTCAGGCGGTTGAAGCCGCCGGTGCGGACTGGATTCATGTGGATGTCATGGACGGCCATTTTGTCCCCAACATTACCCTGGGGCCGATAATCGTGGAGGCCGCCAACCGTTCTACTTCCCTGCCCATGGACGTTCATCTGATGATTGAGCATCCCGATCAGTTTATCTCCGAGTTTGTCCGGGCCGGAGCCGACCTTGTGTCCGTCCATGTTGAGGCCTGTGTACATTTGAATCGCACCATCGAGCTGATTCGCAAGGCCGGATGTCAGGCGGGCGCGGTCCTGAACCCGGCGACGCCACTTGAAAGCCTTGATTATATACTGGAATATCTGGACCTTGTCCTTCTGATGAGCGTCAATCCCGGATTTGGGGGCCAATCCTTTATTCCCAATACCCTGGAGAAAATCCGGAGATTAAAATCGAAAATCGAGGCATCCGGCAAACCGATCCGGATCGAGGTGGACGGCGGTGTGAATCAAACAACCATTCGCGATATTGCCGCAGCCGGCGCCGATGTGTTTGTTGCCGGCTCCGCCATTTTTGGAAAACCAGATTATGCAGCAACGATCCGGGAACTCAGGGAGCAGATCGAGGAGTAGACGCATATGCAAGCCAAAATTCTCGTCATCCATGGGCCGAACCTGAACCTTCTCGGCCGTCGGGAGCCTGAAATCTACGGAAGCGCAACCCTTTCCGAAATCAACGAGATGATGACAGACCATGCGAGACGCCTTGACATGGCCCTTACCCATTTTCAATCCAATCATGAAGGCGAGATTGTAGAGGCCATTCAAACGGCGGAGGAGACCTTTGACGGGCTTATCCTCAATCCCGCTGCCTATACCCATACGAGTGTTGCGATCCGGGATGCGGTGCTCCTGCTTACTATGCCGGTCATTGAAGTGCATCTTTCCAACATTTACAAAAGAGAATCCTTTCGTCACCGTTCAATGCTGGCTGACGTGGTGACCGGCCAGATTGCAGGCTTTGGCTCCGGAGGGTATAAGCTTGCTTTAATCGCCATGGCGGAGTTGATTGAGACCCCGGATCAGCCGTAAACGCCGGTCAGCCGTAAAGACCGATTGCCCATAAAAGCAGAGCGTTTTAAAGGAGCGGTTCATAAAACTTTTATGAAGTGCCAATCAGCAGCACAATGGTCTCCGATCCGCGTCATTCTCACAGGTTTGCTTGTCTCCCAGCTTCTGTTTGCCCTCTTTGTTTACGACTCCAATCTGGATCTGTTAAAACGGCTTGAGTCCATCTCAGCCGCCGGCTATGTACCGGTTCCCAACAATTTTATCATGGCCGGGCTGGACGGTTTTCTCCCCGCCTTCTGCGGGGGGCTTTTTTTTACTTTTACAACCGGCGCCGGCTTATGCCTGGCAAGCTTTATTCTTATTTGCCTGTGGAGTTATCCTGGAAAGAGGCGCCCGCAATGGCTCCTGCCAGTGCTGATTTTATGGGAGTTCGGATTTTTTCAAGCCTTGGGGACCGGTCGTCCCCTGACAGTTGGTGCTTCTTTTTTGGTAATTCCGCCGCTGGTTGCCGTACTGACAAGAAAATGGCTGGATGCAGAATCATGCCGGGCAGAGGATAAAAGCCGGCCTGGCACCAGCCGCCTCAACCGGCCCGGTTTTGTCCGGTCTATTCGGGGCGGCATTATCCATGGTCTTGTCATTTCCGGCATTGTCCTCGTCTGGCTTCCCAATCTGAACGCCGGCGTATTTGTTAACATCCGGGATCATCTGCTTTTAAGCAATCCAGCCGGCCGGACAATCAATGATTTTTATTACCGCTACACTCTGTATCCGGCGGAGGCGTTTAAGTCCCTCTATCAGAAGCAGCTTAAAACCAGCCGGATCCGGGTCAATGACAAGAGGCTTTTCGATCGCCTGGAAAAAACCCTTCGCCGTCTGGATTATCTGCCGATAAAGCAGGACATTCCGGTTGATCTGGAGGTTTGCCAGCGTGGCCATAAATTTTTGCTGTCTCAGCAGGGCCGGGTTGTTATGGAAACCAAACCGGCCCGGTTTTTTGGTTCAACCCGATGGGTTTTAGAACGCTTTTCCGAAGAAACGGATCAAATGGAGTTTTTCCGGGAATTTACGTTTGTCAGCCTGGTAACAGCTGCTCCGCTTTTGCTCTATATGGTGGTCCATGCATTTTTCTCCGCCGGTCTGGCTTTTTTCAGTCGGGGAAGATGTGGCCGGGCGGCCTCAGTAATCATTTGTCTGGCCATTGCCGCCGCCGCCGCACTACCCTTGTACCAGTTCGGGCAAAGCGCCGGCGCTGCCCAAAATTCAGGCCAGATCCATTCCCTGTTGGCCTCCGAAAACCAGGCGGACCGGATTCAGGCGTTAAAACAGATGGCTGAAGGCGGTATGGACCCGCATCCGTTCCGGGAACGTATCCTGAGCTTAAAGCAAAGCCCCCATACAGCCGAGCGTTACTGGATAGCCAGGGTTTTGGGACAAGCTGATTCAAAGAGAGCCAGGCAAATGCTTTTGGGAATGCTTTCAGATCCGCATCCCAATGTGGTCTGCGCAGCCCTGTACAGCCTGGGTAAACATCATGACCCGGCCGCCCTGCCCTTGATCCGCAGAATTCTGATATCCTCGGATCATTGGTATATTCAGTTTTATGCCTATAACGCCCTGAAGGAGCTTGGATGGCGACAGCCCGAATCAGTTTGAAACCAGCGGCTGCCGGGCTGGCAGCGGTTCTCGCGCTGGAGCTTGCCGCCCGATATATGCCGGTTGAGCCCCTGCTTCTAACCGGCCTTATCCGCTTGCTTGACATCCTGACGGTTTTATTCGTGCTGCTGCTTTTCAAAACAAAGCTTTCCGCTATCGGCCTGTCCGCCAAACTGATGAAACCCGGCTTTCGGACAGGCATTGCATGGTCTGCCGCCTTCGGGGCCGCAGCGGGTGTCGCCGCCGCTATTTTAACAATGGCGGGTCTTTCGCCGCTTGACTGGATAAGGGGTAGCCTGCCAACAGCGCGGGAACGGATTGTTTTATATTTTATTATCGGCGGCTTGCTTGGCCCGCTTGCTGAAGAAATGGTTTACCGGGGGATTCTCTTTACGCTTCTCAGGCGATGGGGCTTGCTTGTCGCCGTATCCGGCAGCACCCTTCTCTTTGCCTTGTCCCATTCTCTCACGTCAGGCCTGCCGGTTACACAGCTCATCGGCGGGGTTGTGTTTGCGCTTGCCTATGAACGCTCAAAAAGCCTTGTGGCGCCCATGGTGATCCACTGTTCGGGCAATATGGCAATCTTTACCATCGGACTGATCTAAAAATAAGTCTGCCGCTTTTTTTATGAGCGCTCCCGCAGAATATTCAGAATTCTGCGAACCGGTTCGGCCGCTCCCCACAGCAATTGGTCCCCAACGGTAAACAGGGTCAGGTATTGCGGTCCGATGTTAAGGTTTCGGATCCGGCCGACCGGAACGTTTAGTGTCCCCGTAACTGCTGCCGGCGTCAGGTGGGCCATGGTTTCTTCCTTGGTGTTGGGGATCACACGAACCCAGTCGTTGGCCCCGGCGATAATGGATTCGATATCACTTACTGCGGCCGGCTTTTTAAGCTTGATGGTCAATGCCTGGCAGTGGCACCGCATGGCTCCGATGCGTACACAGATCCCGTCAATCGGAACAGGCGGTTCGCGGTCTAAGATTTTGTTGGTCTCGGCATAGCCTTTCCATTCCTCTTTGGATTGTCCGTTTTCCATGTCTGCATCAATCCAGGGAATAACGCTTCCGGCCAGGGGTACCCCAAAATTGTCCACAGGAAATGCGTTTTGCCGCATGGTTTCGATTACTTTCCGGTCAATGGCCTGAATGGCGGATGCCGGATCCTTCAGAAGATCCGCGGAGGCGTCTCCGATGGCCGCCATTTGCTTCACCAGTTCGCGCATATTTTTGGCCCCGGCCCCGGATGCGGCCTGGTAGGTCATGGAGGTCAGCCATTCAATCAGGTTCTCGCGAAAAAGGCCGCCGATTGCCATCAGCATCAGGCTTACGGTGCAGTTTCCACCGATAAAATTTTTAATGCCCCGTTCGATGGCGGCGTTGATCACCGGGCGATTCACCGGGTCCAGGACAATAACGGCATCATCGCTCATCCTAAGCGTCGAGGCCGCATCCACCCAGTAACCCTTCCATCCCGTACCACGCAACTTCTCGTAAACGGCCTTGGTATAGTCCCCTCCCTGGCAGGTCAGGACCACATCCATTCCGGAAAGCGTCTCAATGTCGTGAGCATCCTTTAACGGGGCAATGTCAACGCCGATATCCGGGCCTTGCTGACCGACCTGTGAGGTTGAAAAAAAAAGCGGGTCAATCCCCTGGAAATCATTTTCCTCCTGCATTCGGGCCATCAAAACAGAGCCGACCATTCCGCGCCAGCCCACAAAACCAACCTTAAGCATTGGATTATCCTTTCTCCGATAAACTCATTTTTTGTTCCCTGTCATACCAACTCTTATTTTATCGAAACAATGTAATTATCAGGCTAAATATTTGTCAACCCAAACATTGATGAACTCGTAAAAAGTCAGTTTT
>JAGYOT010000439.1 GCA_018399455.1 Desulfobacterales bacterium | reverse complement strand
TCGGAAATCAATAATATCGCAGCGATCGCTGAAATCAGTCATCGAATGGGGAACATGATACCGGACCTGTCTTTCGGGACTCATTTTTTCCATGATCTTATCGAAACCGGCATTTTTTATATGGCTGTTTACCCGGAAAGCCCGGAGGTGATATTCGAAACCCAATGGTTTGAATCGCTGCCCAATGAACTCGAACGCATCCTTCCTGTCGCCGGCCACCTGAGCCATGTCGTAAAAATCGCTGATACAAACCGATATGGGCTCATGCTTGCCTCGGACATCTCTGCCCAGAAGGTGATCTGCTACCTGGCCGGGGCCCGAACCGGCAATTAAGGGCCGAACAGAGGGAGACAGGCGCGGCCTGCCCCCCCGATACGATAACCTGATCAGACAACCCCGTAAGCCAGCATTGCATTGGCAACCTTGGTGAATCCGGCAATATTGGCCCCCATCAAGTAATCGCCTTTCCGGCCATAAGCTTCGGCGGCATCCAGACAGGACTGATGAATGCTCTTCATGATCAGCAGGAGTCGGTCATCGACTTCTTCCCGCGTCCAGGAAAGTTTCTGACTGTTCTGGCTCATTTCCAATCCGGATGTGGCCACGCCGCCGGCATTTGCGGCTTTGCCCGGTCCATACAGGAGGTTATTCTCCTGAAAGATTCTAACGGCTTCCGGTGAACTGGGCATATTGGCGCCCTCGGCAACACAGAAGCACCCGTTTTTAACCAGAGCCGAGGCATTTTCGGCATCGATTTCATTCTGCGTGGCACAAGGAAGCGCAACATCGACTTTTATCCCCTGCTCCCGAATCACATCCCATACATTTTTACCTTCAACACATACAGTTTTGTATTTGTCCGCATATTCACTAACTCTGCCGCGACGGATGTTTTTCAACTCCATCAGATAGCAGCACTTGTCATTGTCAATGCCCTTTTCATCAATAACCGTGGAATTGGAGTCGCAGACCGAAATAACGCAGCCGCCCATCTGATTCACTTTTTCAATGGCAAACTGGGCGACATTGCCGGCCCCGCTGACCGCCACGACCTTGTCCTTAACATCCAGCCCCCGGGTTGCCAGCATCTCAGCAGCGAAATAGACGGTTCCGTACCCGGTGGCTTCCGGCCGGACAAGGCTTCCTCCATAGTCAAGCCCTTTACCGGTTAAAACCCCCGTATGCTCATTGCGGATCTTTTTGTAATAGCCGAACAGGTATCCGATTTCTCGTCCCCCAACCCCGATATCCCCGGCCGGTACATCCGTTTCCGCTCCAATATGGCGGTACAGCTCCCGCATGAAAGCCTGGCAGAATCGCATCATTTCTCCATCGGATTTTCCCTTCGGGTCAAAGTCCGAGCCTCCTTTTCCCCCGCCCATGGGCAGCGTTGTCAGGGAGTTTTTAAAAACCTGTTCAAATCCCAGGAACTTGATGATGCTTAAATTAACCGAAGGATGGAACCGGATGCCCCCCTTAAAAGGCCCGATGGCATTGTTGAACTGCACCCGAAAGCCCCGGTTGACCTGCACCTGCCCCTTATCATCCACCCAGGGCACACGGAAAATAACCGCCCTCTCCGGCTCGACGATTCTTTCGTATATGCCTGCCTGGACAAATTCCGGATGCTTTTCAACGGTGGGCGCCAGCGTTTCCAGCACCTCCGTAACCGCCTGATGGAATTCATTCTGATCCGGGTCCGTGCGTTTTACCTTCTCGATTACCTCTTCAATAACTGACATTCATGCGCCTCCTAAATCATTAGCTGTATTAATCTTTTACGATATAAATCTGACCTTTCCGGATATCCGAAAATTTCGAATTCGCCTGATTTTTCTTAAAATACTGCACATCATAGCGCTTCACCCCGTCATAGCCTGAAAACTCATCCATCAGCTCCGCAAGACTGTCAAAGCCGCTGCCAAAAAGCGGGAGCTTGGAGAAATAGGGCCGTTCACTGCGTAAATCGGTGAGAACGGCAAAATGAATCGGAAACAAGGGATCGCCGATAACCAGCAAATACTTTTCATCAGATTGCGTAATATGGTAATCCCAGGGAAGATCCTCGGGGCCGGCCGGGGTAAAGTGCTCTTCCAGAATTGCGGCCGCCTCCTGCGCATCCACGTCCTCAAAAGACATCAGATCCGGGCAATCATCAAAATAACCGAGCGTGTAAAGGGCAATGCTGAAACTGCTGATCTGCTCAAAAACCGGATCCTCCCGGTCACACATCATCATAATTTCTTTTATTCTCTCGCATATGAGTAACCCCTCATCGCTCATGTCAGACCCGTTCAGCATGAAATCCTGAGCGGGAAAACCGGGAATGCGGTTGATATCACCCTTATACATGAGACCACCTCCTGTTATCATAAAAAGTGGAAAAGGCCTTCGGAATAACGCCTTTCCTTTGCATTGACAGGCGAATGTCCGCCGGGTTCCCGGCGTTATGCCCGGTAAAGAGTAATGCAGGAAGCGTGCCGGATTGCAGAGATGCCTTAAATTTTTATAGAAAGTTTTGAAATTCCTATGTGATAAATTATTTCCGCTTCTACTGACTACCGGCTACTAACTACAGACTAACCAGATTGACATTAAAT
>JAGYOT010000438.1 GCA_018399455.1 Desulfobacterales bacterium | reverse complement strand
CACTTATGATTATTGCATGATGACGGTTGAAGAAAAAATAAGTCATCAGCTCCAGCTTTGTTTTGAGCAAAAATGTGCCTGTTGCGATGCCTGTGAGGACGCCTATCAAAAATGCTGCGAAAACTCGGGCCTGCCTGACTGCCCATCCGAATGTTCGAAACAAAGAACCAGTTGCATAAAGGTATGTGACAGTGAAGGAGAGCAATGCACCCTTAATGCCATCAATGGAAATTATGAACCCCCGGTGGAAGCCGAGTGCCAGCAGGATCTGGATGAATGCCTGGAGAATGCGGAGCAACTTTGCCGAAGAACGGCAACGTCGCCATAAGGCCTCTGTATCCATCGGGGATCAGCGTTTTTTGCGCTTTTATTCGAAAGGGGCGGAAAGAGAACTGGCGCATGTATCCGTGGTTAACGCTTGCTTCCCGGAATCGGATCTCCGGAATCTCTTTCAGCCACCGCCTCCTTGAAACCGACTTTTTCCGCGCGCTGCTTGAACCAAACGCCTTCCGGTGAATGGCGGGTAATCCCGTCGAAAAGTGTTGCGATTTGCTGGGTACTATAAAGTCCCATATTCTCGTATGCCTGGTTCACCATTAATTTCATCATCATAAGCTGATTTTTCGGAACCCCCTGGATGCGATCCGTCAATTTTTTGACTTCCGTGTCCAGTTCGGTTACCGGTACGGCTTTATGCACCAGACCCATGTGCTCGGCTTCTGTTCCGGAAATCAGGTCTCCGGTGAACAGCATTCGCTTGGCCTTTTCCGCCCCGATCCTGTATACCCACATGGCCGTTGTCGGGCAGCCCCAGACGCGGGCCGGCGGGTAGCCAATGCGCGCGCTTTCGCTCATTAAAATAATATCACAACAAAGGGCGATGTCGCTTCCGCCCGCAACAGCGTCTCCCTGAATCCGGCCAATAACCGGTTTATGACAGCGCCAAATAGACATGAATTGTTTGGTGCAATGGCTCATGAACGCATAATCGATCATCGGGTCCCACGGCATCTCCTGAATGCCCGGGTTGGTCCCCGCTGTCTCCGCAAATGCTTTCAGATCATAGCCTCCGCAAAACCCGCGGCCGGCCCCCGTGAGAACGATGACATGAACATGATCCTCCCGCTCAGCGTGACCCATGGCGGCAGCCAAGTCATCGGGCATTGTTTCGTTTATGGCATTGAATCGCTCCGGACGGTTCAGGGTAATCGTCGCAACCCGATCCGCCGCCTCATACAGGACGGTCCCAAATTTCATACGCTTCCTCCTTATAATCCATGTTCCAACATTGGCCGAATTGATCAAAACGGCTCAACGCTTCCTGGTTTTTGAACCGCTTTTCAAAAACTTGATAAAAACTTGGGCAGATCATGGGCAGGGCCTTTGATTGACATATCCGGCTGGACCATTACGGTCGTGGTGCCATGGGCAAGCAGTTTTCCCGCCTCGTTTTCAATGCGGGCATCCCCTAGCCCTATACTCCGCCCTAACTTGATGCATTGCCCGGTTCCGATAAGGCTACCGGAAACCACAGGGGCAAGATAATTGATTTTTAATTCAACCGTGGTCATCCCGACAGTCTCTTCGGCTTTTGAATACACGGCCCAAAACCCCGCCGCATCAAGCAGGGTTGAAAATACGCCCCCGTGAACGATTCCAAACGGCTGCATGTGACGGTCTCCGACCTGGATCTCAACTCTGGCGGCTCCCCAGGAAATGTCCTTGAGTTCCATTTGCTGGAGTTTAAAGTAGGGGCAGGAGTTGACGATGGTCTTTACGGCATTGGTCCATTCCGGGTTGATCTTCTGCATGCGCTCAACATTCCTTGTTATTTCTCGTCCAGGAGCAGCAGCATTACTCCGGGTAACGCTTTCGGCCTGATGATTGCGGCTTTGATCAGCAGCCTATCGCCGGGATTGGCTGCCGTAAGGGCGGCGCTGATCGTGGTATAAGTGCAATTAGCACCTACGGTCAGATCTGTTGCTTCGGCTTTATTGGGATAAAAGGCGCTTGCGCCCGTTATCATGCAAATAATTAAAACCGCATCAAACCATCGAAAATTTGTTTTCATCATGCCCCACCCTCCCATCCCCAAAATCATGGAAAATTTCGATGTGTTTAACAATATAACATACTATTTTAATTTAAGTAGGACGGAAGTTTGTTTTTTGTCAACAAAATAAAACACGGATGTTTGACGAAATCAGCAATGTTCCTGGATTGATCAGCAAGGTAGCCCGGCTTTTTTTGTGACAGAGGGCTGCTACAAGCCATGAAGAGGACATACTTCGTAATGCCAAATGGCATCTTCGGGACTGTGTTCAAAGAAAAAATTGCCCAGATGCGAATGGGCATCCAGGCATCGCAGGTCCGCCTGGCAAAGCTCCATCAAGATCGTTACCGCCGCTTCCCTCTCGCCGGCATCTTTGAGGTCGTTGGATCGGGTGATGGGATCATTGAAAGGATCATCAGGGCCTGCGCCGGGCAGCACCTGCTCCATCTCGAACATGGGGCGGGGGCTTTGAGCGATGATCGGGATGGCCCATTCCACTTCTAAAAATTCGGCCAGCGTCTGCTGGGCTGCTGTCAGTCCCCCCAATC
>JAGYOT010000437.1 GCA_018399455.1 Desulfobacterales bacterium | reverse complement strand
TCTCCGATTCAGGGTTTCAGGCAGAAGCCCCCTCACCCCGGGCTATTGCTCTCAAAGGCATGCACATCAATCTTGAAAATGTCCGGATGCGCCTTGCGGATTTTTTTCCAACAACCGCTGAATTGACCGCATCCGCGGATATGGAAAACCTCTCTTATATGAACGGGAAGAAAAGGGCCTCGCTTGACGGCTTCTCCCTGGACAAGCTCCATATAAAGGCCGGAAACCTCGGTCCGGCAGATCACTCTCCTTTCGGCCTCTGCGGCGATATCAGCCTTTCTGAGCGCATACGGCTGAAGACATTGAGCTATCCACCGCTTTATGCCCTGTCTGACTTTCGCCAGGGGCTTGACATGGCCCTGGGATTCAATCCAAACGGCACGCTGCAGGCAGAAATCCGCCGGTTAACGCTAAACAGCCCGGAATTCAAAATGAGTCCCCCGGATCATGGGCCGGCAACGGCAGGAATCAACATTGAAACCCGCCTCTCCAGGCTTCTGCTTGATCCCGGGGCATTGATGGATACGGAAATCAAGGGACTCGAAACCCATGTCCGGGTGGAAGACACGATTGGTCTGGATATGAATCTGGACCTGGGGCCTGACGTCCGGCAGGGAGGGAAAACCCGTTTTGCCGCGGATGCGGCCGCAACCCTGGATCTGGGCGAAGCTCTCAACAAGCTTAATGCGATAAACGCCGGCGGTATTAAACCCGGTGGTATTAAAACTGACGGGCTTGAAGCAGCCGGCACCGCCCGCCTGGACCTTGCCGTATCCGGAAGCCCTCCAGGACCTGAGACCCTTAAGGCCCTGAAACAATTTAAACTCAAAGGTCCCCTGGGATTTCTGGAAACCTGCCGAATCCGGCTTTCCCTGTCCGGGACCGGTCTGGGTTACAGGCCGAATGACACCTCCCGCATCCGGATCAGAAAAATTTCGGCCGAACCTTTGCTTGAATACGAACTTGAAGGCCATAGCGCTACCGGCCGGCTGACCAGCCGCATCCACATGGACAAGGCAACGCATCTTTTCATACTGACACCAGGCAAGCCCGTCTCCGGGGATCTATCTATCGATCTGCGCCACACCGGCGCGGAACAGATAACCGGCAGTCAGTCAATTACCCTCTCCCCGGGCGATATCAGGCAGTCCATTGAGTTCATCCTGGAGTTGCCGCCAAGGCTTCGCCGGCAGATGGTTGCACACGATACTAAACTGTCTCCCGCTGGTTTCGAAGTCGCAAATATCCGTCAATTGCTTGCTGCCGTATCCGGCCGGGCAACCGCCGGCGTGCAGATCAAAGAAAGCAGAGCCCTGAAAGGGCTTAAGCTTCCCGGGACCGAAGCTCTGGATGTTGAAGGCGCCCTTGGCACCCTGCTCACCCTGGAGAAACGGCCGGACAATACGGCCAGGCTTCAAATCAAGCTGGACGCGGACAACATCTCGGCTGATATGGCCGGCGAAGCGCCGGATCGGTTTGCCATAAACAGGCTGAACAGCCGCATCACGCTTTCAAAAACTTTGAAAATCGCCATGGACAGTGTCCGGCCGGAACCCGAATACAGCCCCCGATGGCTTTCAGACAAGCTGCTCCGAACGAACGGCAGCCTTCAGAAAGCCGTGCCATCCCCCGGCTCCGGGCGACACCTTCCGGTCCGGCTGTCAGACGCCAAGTCAGGCACCTTCCAGGGGATTTCGCTGAGCTCCGCGAAGATTCAAGCCGGCACGCTTCCCCTTTCCCTCGGCCCCTCGCATATCGCCCTGGGGCTTTCCGGGGGGCTGCCCCGGATTGAGCCGATCGAGATCGAGATCCTCGGCGGCACCATTTCCGGAGGCTGCTTCATCCTGCGGCGCGGAAGCGGATACGGGTTTGAAACCCATTTTAATTTCACCGGCATCGATGCTGCCACGCTGTTCCCGAAAGCGTTTGACGCATCGAAAGCCGGGGCCTCGGAAATCAGCGGCGCTGTCTTTGCCGATATCCCCCTGTCCCCGCAGATGCCGAAGATGCTTGAAAACATGAAAATCCGTATCAGTTTCAGAAAAATCGGGACGCGGGCGCTTGAGCGGCTCCTTTACGGCCTGGACCCATATGAAACAAACGAGGCCATTGTCAGCCAGCGACGGCTTCTCAGGTCCGGTACGCCCAAACGAATTGATATTGAGATCAAAGACGGATTTCTCTTTCTTGAAGGCGAGCTTGAGGTTAAATCCATCAATGTTTCGATTCCGCCGCTCAACCGCCTGAACATCGCCCGGATTCCTGGTATCATGGCCTACGAACCGCAGCTTGCGGTTATGGACAAACTCGTTTGGGCGCTGGACATGGCGGACGATGAAACCCTTTACCTAATGGAATTACTGAAAAAAAAAGCCCCGCAGCCCTGAGGCAATGAATATCGCGGAGCCTTTTAATGCCCCATCCCATAAGGATTCAACCATGAAATCGATGACGTACCTGATGTTGCTGCTCTTTTTTACGGGCTGCACCCTGGCCCGGCTCAACGTAGAAATGGTCAGCGAACGCACCGCCCTGGAAAACCAGGTGCTGGGCACCTACAATGCGCTGGATGCCCAGATGCTGCTGGCAGCTTCAGTCCGG
>JAGYOT010000436.1 GCA_018399455.1 Desulfobacterales bacterium | reverse complement strand
TTTATACTTGGATTTAGGTTTTATTATTCGTTGTCTTAAATAAAGGGGAGAAAAGAACTGGCCCGCCCTGTAGACACCCCCAAAAAACAGACTTTTGCCGATCTCAAGGAGCAGGAGTTGGAGGCCAAACGCCATCTGATCATTGATGCGGCGGAACGGGTCTTCAGCGTCAAGCCTTTCCACAAGGTCAACATCCGTGATATCGCGGCTGAGGCAGGCATCTCTCACGCCACGATATACCGGTATTTTCCCGACCAGCAGACCCTTTTTCTGGAAGCCTTTCTGCGGGGTGTACAAAAAATCCTGCCCCGGATCGATGAAATCATCGAAACGGAAGCCGGGAAAGATATCCTGGAAGCCATCGTCAGGATGTTTATCGGTTTTCTGAGTAAAAATGATCATTATTTCCGTATGATGACCCACTTCATGCTTGACGGGGATCTGCCTCCGGTCCTTTTGAAAAGACTCAACGAAGCGGAGCGTATGTTGCTCGACAAATTCGAAGCGGTCTTTGTCGCCAGGCAGCCGGCAGAGGACACCCGCAGGCTGGCACACGCTTTTTTCGCCGCATTAAACGGCGTTCTCATCTCTTTTCGAAATTATCCGGGGCGGGACCCGCAAGCCGTTCTTGCCCATATGCAGTCGCTTGGCGTGCTGATTGCGAAACGATTCAGCTAGAGGAATCGCCAGGCGGACAGAAAACCTATACGAGGCGTGCCGGCAGGATTTTTAGTTTCAATCCAAGTTTCAATCCTGGCCTTGCACTGCCCGCAGAGATAGCGTATTCTGATAATTTCTGGTCTTGATGTTTCAAAACCCCTGTTTTTAAAGCCTGTTTACGCAAAACAAAAGGAGGTCCGCAAATGCAGGAGTCCTTTAGCGGCGATGCCTACGCCAACGCTCAAGCGCCCCCGAATGCCCCTGGAGTGTCGCCACAGAACCCATTGGATCGTATATTTGAGGCCCAGAAGCACGCTTTCGAAAACAACCGGCTGCCTCCCTCAAACCAGCGCATTCAGCAGCTGAAACGGCTGAAGCAGGCTCTGGTTCAAAGCCGGGAGGCTATTGTTTCAGCCATAAGCAGGGATTTCTCTGGCCGGGCAAGGGATGAGACCCTTCTGGCCGAACTTCTGCCATCCATTGAAGGCATCCGGTACACGGCCCGGAGAGTCAAACGATGGATGAGGCCTGAACGGCGTTATCCAGGCATCCTCTTCCAGCCGGCAAAAGCGCGCATTTTCCACCAGCCTTTAGGGGTGGTGGGCATTATCGTGCCCTGGAACTATCCCCTCTATCTTGCCGTCGGCCCTCTGACGGGCGCGCTGGCGGCCGGAAACCGGGCCATGATTAAAACGAGCCGGAATGCACCCGAGTTTGGCCGGATTTTCAAAAATCTGATGCGTGAAACCTTTAATGAAGATCATGTGGCGGTCATTACCGCCGAAGAGGCATCGGGCGCGGCGTTTTCGGAAAAGCCCTGGGATCACCTCCTGTTTACCGGTTCTACAGTTACGGGCCGCCGGGTCATGGGTGCCGCAGCAAAACAATTAACGCCTGTAACGCTTGAGCTGGGGGGTAAATCGCCCGCTATTATCAGTCCGAAGGTACCCATGGCCGACGCCGCCGAACGCATCGCATTCGGCAAGCAGTTGAATGCGGGGCAGACCTGTGTCGCACCGGACTATGTCCTTTGCCCTAAAGAACGGATCGAAGCCTTTTCCGCCGCCTTTCAGGACTGCATTGCAGCCATGTATCCGAGGATGGCCGACAATCCTCAATACACCAGCATCATCTCGCATCAACAGTATAAACGGCTGACCACCCTGCTGACAGACGCCGAAACAAAAGGAGCGCGCGTCATTCCTGTCAATCCTTCCGGAGAATCCTTTGCCCGGAGCCGCAAGCTGCCTCTTTATCTGATCCTGAACGCAAATGATGACATGCAGGTCATGCAGGAGGAGATCTTCGGACCTCTCCTGCCGGTAATCCCTTATGAGAGCCTTGCGGACGCCGCAGCTTACGTCAATGCCCGACCCCGGCCGCTGGCCCTGTATTTTTTTGATTATGATAAAAGCAATATCCACTTTATACTGACCCAAACCCACTCGGGCGGAGCCATGATAAACGACACCCTGATGCACGTTGCCCAGGATGATCTGCCGTTCGGCGGTATCGGGGCCTCGGGTATGGGGCAATATCACGGGCGGGAAGGGTTTCTTACCTTCAGCAAGGCCAAAGGCGTGATGATTCGCCCCCGGTTCAACAGCGGCCGCCTGGTTTATCCCCCGTATGACAGGTGGATCCACCGGCTGGTCTACAGGTTGTTTATCCGCTGAGGCGAAACCGTCCATAAAGATCCGTTTGCCTCGCAGGCCGGCTCCTGTTTGTGGAATTATGGTTTTGATCAGGCGGCCGTCTTTTACGGAAAAAGTGACAATCGGTTTTTTGTCTGTCATAAAACAGCCTTTCCGGGGCACCCGAAGGGTCAAAATATCCTCTCCCCTCTCCGCCATTTGGCATTCTATAAAGCGATTTATTCCGCCGCGGCGGTATTTTTGCAGAAAGGAACGAAAAGCTATGGTCTATTTTATAGCATCATCACCGG
>JAGYOT010000435.1 GCA_018399455.1 Desulfobacterales bacterium | reverse complement strand
CCGGGAGGCCGAAGAACTGGCGGAAAAGATTGCCGCTTTTCCTCAGATATGCCTTCGAAGCGACCGGCAGGCGGTATACGCGGGACTGGAGCGCTCTTTTTCGGAAGGTATGGCAAACGAATTCCAACTCGGCCTCAAGGTCATTGAAAGCGGTGAGACCCAGGCGGGCGCCCGTTCCTTTGTCGGGCGCAGCCGGAAGTCCGGAGACGGAGAAAAGCGCTGATCCGGGCGCCCGTCATAGTCGGCACTGATTTTGCCTTTTACTTATGCCAGCGCGGCTTTATGGGTCATAATCTCCGGCCCGTTTTCTTTAGGCCATGAATCCTGGAACTTTTCAGCCCGGGCGGATTTGCCGCACCCGCCAAAATTTTGGCACTGTTTGATTTTGTGAACAAAAATTTGAACAAAAATTTAGGTTGACCTCGGTACTAACCGAAGGTAAAATATTATATTGTAGTTTTTTTATCGTCTTATTAATGAAACGGAGATCTGCTCAGAAAGTGTCCGGATGCTATACCGTCAGTACGAATATCAGGCCTACATCAGAGCGCTCAAACGGGGCAGGCAGCGCGGGAATAAAAAAACAAGCTGGCTGCTGCTGCTCCTGGCGACACTGACAGCGGTATATTTCGGCCTCCATTTGAGACCGGTTTCAAGCTGCATTTCATACGATCCGCCCGGTTCGGAAATCAACCTGCCCGACACGCCGAACCGGAACCCCCAAACCAATATCGAAGCCTCGGGCCAGCCCGAACCGATACCCCCTCCGTGTCAACAGGCCAGGACGGTCCATCCGGGCGCGCGGGATCCATGGGCCCAGGATTTCGGTGCATCAATGGAGACTCAAACCGTCCGCGTTGCTGCAGGCGACACCCTGGCCCTTATTCTGCGGCGCAGCGGCATCGAACACCGCGAGGCCTATAAGGTTGTCCAAGCCCTTAAAACCGTCTTTGAACCCGCCAGGCTCCGTGAAGGCCATGAATTAAAGCTCGATTTTATTAGCTCCGGGGCCTGTCCCCCGGTGTTTCAGGGCCTGCGCCTGGAGCTCGGCCCAAGAGAGGAAATTCAGCTTGTCAAGGGCGTTGCCGGCGGTTTTTTTGCGCGCCGGGCCTCCCGGGAGCTTGCCACACGCCACCAGCATGTAACGGCAACCGTTCAGGCAAGCCTCTACCAGGCCGCCCATCAGACGGATATGCCCATGGATGTGCTGATGCAGATCCTGCGGGCCTATTCCTATGATGTGGATTTTCAGCGCGATATCCAGCCTGGCGATCGAATCGAGGTCCTGTACGAAGAAAAGGTGGATGGGGACGGGGAATTTGTGAAGGCCGGAGAGGTGCTTTATGCAACGCTTCACACCTGCGGACGAAAACTTCAGGTCTATCGCTTTAAAACCGCCGACGACTGCATCTCCCGGCTGTTTGACAGCCAGGGCCGAAGCGTCCAGAAAGCCCTCATGCTCACCCCGGTTGACGGGGCCCGGCTCAGCTCCGGATACGGCATGCGAAAGCACCCCATCCTTGGCTATAACAAGATGCACCGCGGACTTGATTTTGCCGCGCCGATGGGCACCCCCATCATGGCGGCAGGCGACGGGATTGTCGAATATGCCGGTCCCCGGGGTACTTACGGCCACTACATCCGTATCCGCCACCCCAACATGTATCAAACGGTTTACGCCCATTTAAGCCGTTACGCCGACAACATCAAAAAAGGGGTACGCGTCAAACAGGGGGAAGCCATTGGGTATATCGGCTCAACCGGCCGATCCACCGGGCCGCATCTGCATTTTGAAGTCCGGCACGGCGGCACGGCTGTAAATCCCGCAACTGTAAGGACACCGCCGGGCCGGGAACTATCCGGAAAAGAGCTGGAGCGCTTTCTGCTGGCCAAAACCCGGCTGGAGACCCTCTACGCCTCGCTTTCAAAGGACGACAAAAAACTGGCGCAGGCTGAGAACAACCTGTCTGATACCGGCATCGCCCATCAATAAATCCGCCTCCCGACCGGAACCCGATCCGGTCCCGGCCGGTCTAACCCTGCGGGGTCTGATCCTGCCGGGGATTATAATACCTCATCGCTTCAGGCAGCAGTTCTTTGATCCCCGCAATTCGTTTTTCACCCGCGGGATGCGTGCTTAAAAGCTCCGGCGGGGCCCTGCCCTCTTTTTGCTCAGCCATACGCTGCCAGAAATCCAGTGCCTCATGCGGATCGTAGCCCGCCATGGCCATAAAAATAAGCCCGAGATGATCCGCCTCCCTTTCATGGAGCCGGCTGTAAGGCAGAATCACCCCGACCTGGGCGCCCAGGCCGTAGGCCATCATCCACAACTGCCGGGTCATGGCCGGGCTATCGCGCATGGCGGTTGCCAGGGCCACGAACCCGAACTGAGCCAGCAAGCCCTGGCTCATGCGCTCATTTCCGTGGCGGGCAACAACATGGGCAATCTCATGGCCCATGACCACGGCCAGTCCGGCCTCGGTCCGGGCTACCGGCAGAAGACCGGTATAGATGACCACCTTGCCCCCCGGCATTGCCCAGGCATTGACCGCTTCACTCTCAACCAGATTGAACTCCCAGTCATAATCGGCCAAACGCCCGGGGGCGCCCC
>JAGYOT010000434.1 GCA_018399455.1 Desulfobacterales bacterium | reverse complement strand
TTCTTATTTACAGAAAAACTTTTAGCAACAGAAACAAAATCAAAAGAAGCATCCGCAAAGGGCAGCTGTTCGGCCACGCCCCGGACAACCTGGATGCCTTGCTTTACGGCTTTTTTAGCCATCTCCCCGGATGGCTCCAGGCCGATTCTGATGCCCAGCGGCCCGGCAAATTTTCCGGAACCTGCCCCCACTTCCACGCCGCAGACGTCTGGCGGGGGCATAAACCAGCGGATCAACTCCAGCTCAGCGGCATAGGCATCCGCATTTTTTCGGAACCAGTCGTCATAAGCATCGCTGTAGCGTTCAAATGCTGCGATTTTTGGCAAAAAAGTGCCCTTTCAGTTCATGCTTGCGGGAGGGGATAAGCTTACTCCGAACTTTCCCCGCTTGTCCACAGGGGATCGTTCCCATAGGTTTCCATCCACCACTGCCCGGGGGATCGGTGCCGCTTGACCGTATCCTCGGCAAAGCAATACTGATAGTTGTTGCAGTAGTCCATAATCGTTTCGTAAGCGGCGATAATCGTTTGTGTCATTTTCTGGCAACATTCCGGATCTTCCGTGCATTTATCCGGATGCCATTTGGATAAAAGCCGCCGGTAGTTTGATTTGATTGTCTCCATGGTGGCTTTTTCCGGAAGTTCCAATATCTTCCGGGCCTCCGTGATTTCCTGATATTTACTCCGTGTCATTGGCAATCACGCCTTCTTTCTTAAGCTTGGATAGCAAAAAGGTTGCACCGCGCAGGGATATCCCGAGGCTGCCCGCGATCGCACCCGCATCCGGCGTGCCGTGAGTTTCAATAAAAGACAAAACTATATTTTTGTCAAAACATTTTCCGTTTCGCCAGCAGCCGGCCGGCAATGGTGTTTAAAGTTTCACTAACATCCAGAACCTTTGATCTGCCAGGGAATAACGGACAAACGGTCCCTGCCGTCGCATCATTACCAGCAACGTGCCGAGGCCGAAATTCGAATAAAAAGTCAGCCCGGACACCAAAAGGGCAGCCCCGCAAACCACCAGATACATCATTGTCTGACAGCCTCCCGGCTGATTTTTGATATTGCAGTTTCGATATTGCAGAACGAAGTTTCAGGCAGCGTTTAATGCCGCTCCAGCTTTTATTCAACACCTTCCCCTGATGAATTTATTTAAAGCATTTTTATATATGTATATGAACCAAAGAATGAACGCTTTGGATGAGCTAAGGACGCTCAAACAAAAAAACATTAATCGTATATTTTGAACACCTGAGGGCACCCTCCCATCCCGATGCTGTGCTTCCCCCTTTAGACGCATATATGTCATTGATAATCTTTTGGAAAATATATTTTTATCGAAGAACTCGACGGAACAAGAACATTAGAAGAGCAAAGATTTCAAGCCGCCCCAGAAGCATAACAATGCTCAAGATCCATTTGCCCGTTTCGGGGATTTGACTAAAATTTGACAGAGAGCTGACAATCCCGAAACCCGGACCGACATTTCCCATTGCGGCAACCGAGCCTGACAATGCCGACATAATGTCCACACCGATCAATGTCAGGGCAAGGGAGGATATGAAAACTACACAAAGATAAAGAACGACATAAATCAGACCCGCCTCTATGATGTTGTAGTCGATAACAGTTCCGCCCAGCCGATAAGCAATCACCGCCTTGGGATGGAACATCTTTTTTATTTGATTTATAAAGCTTTTCCAAAAAACGATGATCCGGTCCACCTTTATTCCGCCAGAAGTAGACCCGGCGCAGGCGCATTGTAAAGAGAAAAAGATCAATATTAATTTTGAAAATCCGGGCCAGATATTACTGTCTGTATTGGCAAATCCAGTGCTTGTGCCAAGTGATATCACCTGAAAGGCTGCATAGCGAATAGCCTCCAGCCAGCTTGCGTAAACACTGCCATGAATATTTATCGCAACAAACATAACACCGACAATCATGGCTCCGATATAATACCGTACAATTGAAGATTTCCATAACCTGTCCATCCGGTCCGTAATTGCCAAAAAAATCAAGGCAAAATGAATGCCGGACAAAACCATGAATACCATGATGACAATTTCAATGGCCGGGCTGTTGAAAAAAGCAACGCTGGAGTTTCGGGGTGAAAATCCGCCCGTGGCAACAGTGGCGAATGAATGGGTAATCGCATCGAAAAAACTCATGCTCAATATCATGAGGCAAATCGTCTCGAGTACAATCAAGCCGAAATAGACAATAAGAATAATCTGCAGAGTTTTCTGGGTCCTGTAACGGAAGTTCTCCACGGCAAGAGACGAAATCTCGTTTCTATAGAGCACCATGGCCGCTTGGCCAGTGGAAGGCAACACGGCAAGCATGAACACAATAATACCAATGCCTCCGATAAAATGGGTGGTGGATCGCCACAGCAGCAGACCAGCCGGAATCACCTCGATATTGTTCAAGATAGATGAGCCGGTGGTGGTAAAACCGGATACACTTTCAAACCAGGCGTTGGTGAAAGTAAACGGCCCGCCCCACATGATATAAGGCAGCGCCCCGATCAGAGACGAAAGGAGCCATCCCGCCACAACAATAAAAAGTCCTTCATGGTTGTGGATGTTTTCTGTGGCTGGCACAAAAATTATAGG
>JAGYOT010000433.1 GCA_018399455.1 Desulfobacterales bacterium | reverse complement strand
TGCATATTGCCCAAAAACTCGATGAGTTTGGAATTGACTATATCGAAGGTGGCTGGCCAGGCTCCAACCCCAAAGATATTGCCTTTTTCAGGGAAATCAAAAAAGTTTCCCTGAAACAAGCTAAAATAGCGGCATTTGGTTCCACCCGGCGGGCCAAGACCACGCCGGATAAGGACAGCAACCTGCGGACCTTGATTGAGGCCGAACCGGATGTGGTGACCATCTTCGGTAAAACCTGGGATTTTCATGTTCGCGAAGCGCTGCGCATCAGCTGCGAAGCCAATCTTGAACTGATCTACGATTCTCTGGCCTATCTCAAGCAGCATGTGGCCGAGGTGTTTTACGATGCCGAGCACTTTTTTGACGGCTACAAGGCCAACCCGGCCTACGCCATCGAAACCCTCAAGGCCGCTCAGCGGGCTGAGGTCGACTGCATCGTCTTGTGTGACACCAATGGTGGAACTCTGCCCCACGAACTCCCGGCGATTATCGCCGAACTTAAAAAGCACATTCAGACGCCCCTCGGGATTCATACCCACAACGACAGTGAGTGTGCGGTGGCTAATTCGCTGATGGCCGTAGAGCACGGTATCGTGCATGTTCAGGGGACCCTCAATGGTTTTGGCGAACGCTGCGGAAATGCCAATCTCTGCTCGATTATTGCTTCCATGCAATTGAAGATGGGGCATCAGTGCCTGACGGAAGACCAGCTGAAGCGGTTGCGGGAGGTATCCCGGTATATTTATGAACTGGCGAATCTGATCCCCAATCCTCACCAGCCTTATGTCGGTAATTCGGCTTTCGCCCACAAGGGCGGGGTTCATGTGTCGGCTATTGCGCGACATCCGGAAACCTATGAACATATCAGACCCGAACAGGTGGGCAATATTACCCGGGTACTGGTTTCCGATTTGTCGGGACGCTCCAATGTGCTGGCCAAGGCTGCGCAGTTCAACATCAATCTGGACAGCAAGGATCCGGTCACCATTGAGATTCTGGAGAAAATCAAGGATCTGGAGAATAAGGGGTATCAGTTTGAAGGGGCCGAGGCTTCTTTTGAATTGCTCATGCGCCGCGCTCTCGGGACGGTCAAACAATTTTTTTCCGTCATCGGTTTCCGGGTCATTGATTCGAAGCGCCACGGCGAGGAAAAACCCTTTTCCGAAGCCACCGTACAGGTCAAGGTCGGAGGTCGCATAGAGCATACCGCTGCTGAGGGCAACGGGCCGGTCAATGCCTTGGACAACGCCCTGCGCAAAGCACTGGAAAGCTTCTATCCGCAGGTCAAGGAGATGCGCCTTTACGATTACAAGGTACGGGTGCTGCCGACGGGCAAGGGGACGGCCTCTATCACCCGGGTATTGCTTGAATCGGGAGATAGGAATATGCGATGGGGAACGGTAGGGGTCAGCGACAATATCATTGATGCCTCCTACCAGGCGTTGGTCGACGCCCTGCAATACAAGCTGTTGAAGGACGCGGAGAGACAGTGAAGCAAAGAGCAGGACTTCTGTTGTTGGTAGCCCTGCTGTCGATGACAGCAATCGTTCAATATGGCCGGGGGTCTTTCTTTCAGACAGAAAATCTCCCGGCCGTTTCATGCTGTGCCCCTGAGGGAATTTGGGTGGAACTCGGAGACGGGTTTTCTGAGCCGGGAATTCATCAATTTATTGACGAAACGACTCCGACGTCCGTCATTGAAATGACGATTGACAAAAAATGTTCAATCGAAAATTTTCAGCCCGGCCAGAATGATCCCCTGGTTTCTGGTGAATATCTTTCGATTATCGTTCAAGGGTCCGAAGTTGTTCATTTTAACCGGCAATGGATGAACGCCGGTCGGAGAATGGTGCTGGCTATTGCCCTGCGGCCAGAAACCATGTCTTCTTCTGATTGGGAGGAACTCCCTGGAATCGGCCCGAAATTAGCGGCGCGCATCGAAGCAGATCGTCAAAAAAATGGCGAAATTTCTTCAATAACTGATCTGAAAAGGGTGCCCGGCATTGGTCCAAAGCGTTTAAAGGGTTTGGAAAAATATTTTTAAAACCGACTTATTTCCATAACTGGTTGAAAAATAAGACTAATTAATCATCGCCTTTGTTGTCAAACAGGTTTCTAACCTTGGGTGGTTTTAACTGGCATGCCTTATGTAATAGAGAGTGGGTGTGAATACGCACAGACGCATGCCCTAACTACCTTTATTCACCAAAGGGGGAAACCGGATGAGATGCCCAAAATGCAAAGGCAGGATGTACTCAGAACAGTATTATGATTTTGTACGGGTCTTTGATGCCTGGAAGTGTCACTCGTGCGGAGAAATGATCGACCATACTATTTTAGCCAATCGTGCTCGGAGGCAGAATGTCTTTGTAGGCTGATCTGGCCTTTATTGTCTATATGTCTTGATTTAACGACAAGGATCATGGTTCTGAACCATGGTCCTTTTTCGTTGTGCGCCCGGCGGAGCGCGTGGCGCGTCAGCGCCATCGGTTCAGTAATATTCACGAGCGCTTTTGCCTTATATGCTCTATAAATAGAGTGTCTCTATTATCGATAATACTTATTACAATAATGTCGTCTTTATTCATGGAAGATATCAAACATGACAATAGTGCTT
>JAGYOT010000432.1 GCA_018399455.1 Desulfobacterales bacterium | reverse complement strand
TTCTTAACGTCAATAATGGCAGTATTTAAATAAGAAGCCAATTGATAAAGTGGGCAAGGGGGGACGGAATGTGGCGCCTCGCCAGTACATCCAAAGAGCGGAGCATTCCTATGCGCAGCGATATAAACGGTACCGAGCGAAGCGAGCATGGAGGAGAACCGGTCCCGATTTCGCTCACCAAAAGGGTGCGCAATTCAAACTCATGCCGGCCCGCATCCAGAGCCGGATCCGTGAGCATGGAGATGCGGGTAAACTTAACCCGGTCCAGCAGGCCGCCGGGGCTATTCCTACGGCCGCCACGCCGTTGCGGCTCCCCCCCTTGATTGATGTGAAAGTAAAGCTTTTGCGCCTCATCGGATCGCATGGGAATAATGGCATCATTGGGGCAGACCATGGTACACATGCCGCAGCCCACGCAGTGATAGGCGGGCGAAGTGCGCTGCCGAATGCCGTAATAAACTTTAAAGTCATTTACCGGTCTTTTTTTTATCCCCGTTCCCACGTCCACCATGCGTTTGCGGAAAACACCCAGCTCGATCGCATGCACCGGACATACCGTCGTACACCGGCCGCACAAGGTACACTTATCCTGGCTCCAGGCGATCTGCCAGGGCAGGTCTTTGATACTTAATGAAGAAGGGACAATTTTTTCATTTGATGGCATATTTTAACCTCGCGGTGATCAGGACTTACAACCACCGTATCCAGATGCATCGGTTGAAAGTCGGCCTGTTTGTCGCGCTCCGGCAAAACCGCGTCCAGACCGCAGATTTCAGAAGAAAACACATACATGCCGGGGTAGCCGCCCACAACGCCGGGCCTCAGTTTTTTCCGGTCCTGGGTCATAAACATGGTATTGTCCGGCAAAACCCCGATAATGCAGTTGGGTCCGTCAATAATGAGTTTTCGGCAGGTTCTTTTCATTTGCTTCAAAAACATCCCGTCCGGATGGTCCTCCAGATGATCATCCTGGAGCGGCGTAATGATGTGTTTGTAGGCTTCAACGCCCAGCCCCAACCGGGTCTTCATGTAGTGCAGGATATGCACGAAGACCTCGGAATCAGAATAAAACCCGGTGTAGCCTGGGACCCCGCGGGACATCAGGTATTCCCGGACTGGCACGAAAGCCGTATTCTCGCCATTGGTCATTGTCGAAAACCCCTGAATGAAAAAGGGGTGACAGGCATAGAGATCTATGGCGTAGTTTGTATTCTGACGGCCCTGGCTCATTATGAGCCGGGCTTTTAAATTCTCATTGGAGAGTTCCAGGAAATTACCCACTGTCAGGGGATCGCCGATCTCTTTGATCATGATCGTATCCGGCCAGAAGGAAAACACAATCATGTCCTGCTTTTCCCGGCCCATGGCCTGAAGTGCCAGGCGGATCTCAAGCAGCCGCCGCTCCTTTTCCGCCTTAGCCATACCCTCCCATTCATCCGGGTATTCATAGGCCCTGATCAGATAGATATCGCGTTTCGGCACTCCGGGCGGCGGCACTTTGGGGGTTTTAATGGAAATCTTGTATTTGGTCAAAAACCCCATATCAATCATATAGCCGTCCAAACGCTTGATGCCATCCTCCGTAAAAATCCCGGAAAGTATCGGTGCATCTTTCATTTCCTCAAACGGTCCGCCCAGATCGCGCAGGAAAAGGCCCACCCCTGAGCCGTCATGGCCTTCCCGCATGACATCGAGTGCGTTTAGGGCCACCATAGGCGAAACTGGAAACTCACTGGTCAAACCGAACAGTCGACACATAGAAACTCCCTATATTCTGGCTTTTACAAGCTGTTGATCGAGCCTGAATCGCGCCCCCATTTTTGCAGAAAGGCTTGCAAATGCTTTTAACGCCGTTTGAGCAGCATACCGGTCATTAATTTAACAAATTAGCAAAAAATATGCCAAAAACAAAAAAGAAATAAGCCCTTGAAATGCTATGAAAGGCAAACAAACCTGCCCGGACCTGAACTCAAAAACAACGATTCTGTCTTTTTGTTTTCAAAAAAACAACAAAATTGTAACTTAGCCAGACCTTTGACAGAAAACAATTATTTAAAAAGGTTATCGAAAACGGGCGGCTTCTCTTTCATAATGCCGCAAGGAATCATCTGAGATCGGATTGCCGTGGCAGTTTTCGGTTTGCAGCTTGTTTGGATTGTGACAGCGCTCCCAAATTAAACGGCGTTTCGCCGGATTGCAAATCCAAAAGAGGGGCTTATATGATTTACACACAAAGGATAAGGAAATATATTTCAAAGGCACCTTCAAATTCTATTTTGGCCGCCTATTGAGATTTTTGCTTTTTTTTCTTGGCCGGGTTTTGCCATAAGTGCCACGGTAAATTTTTCCTCTTTTGCTTCGGATATCGCCTTTACCCATTCGCCATCCTCCTTTTACGTTACTTTTTGCAAAAATAAATATTTACTATAACCAAATGATTTTAAAATTTCAAGCCAGTTATCGCCGGACCTCTTATAAGCAGATGAATTGGCGAAGCCGGTCATACGAACGTTGCGCATCTTCCTGGCCCGGCTCATGGCCTGACGCCCTGATTTTCCGGATCACAACCCCTTTTCAACAGGGTTCTGAAGGATTGATGGCAAAGTAAAAAGTCCAATATCTGC
>JAGYOT010000431.1 GCA_018399455.1 Desulfobacterales bacterium | reverse complement strand
CCCTGGCAGAAAATAAAGGAGATGGCCCGAAAAATACCTCCTGTTGATCCGCAAAAGGACAAGCAGGATGAGGATGATTTTTCCGCCGAAAGGGACTATCTGGCTTTTCATGCCGATCCGAAAATACATATGCGCCTTTTGCAGGTTTCTGCCGATTTAGATGAATCCAAGGCCCAAATCATCCGCACCTGCGTAGCCCTAGCCCTGCCCATCATTGAAAACAATCCTGATGTAGTTTCCATTGTCAACAACAGACCACAGAATTTTACCAAGGTCTATCAAAAAAAGAGCAAAAAGAAGTCATAATTTTCGGGCTATTGGAAGTTGGCCAATAAAAACACCCAGGGGAGAATGAATGCTTTTGCATATTCCAACCGATATCCGCGCCAAAATGTCGGACCGTTTACAGCAGGTCCGCAAGGAACTGCAGCAGGCCGAGGCCGGCATGAAGCAGGAGAATGTGACCCTGCACCGGGTGCGGATACATTTTCGGGGCTACCGGGATGACGGCCTGGTCCGTCTGTACACCTACAATCTGGAGGGTGAAAGTTATGCAAATCATTGATCAGGGCTGGTGGCTGGAGCACCCGCGCCATCGGGTGCGGGAATGTTTTTCCGAAATGATCAGCCTCATCGAGCGGGCCGGCCGGACCTGCTACAAGTCCGAGGACAAGATGACCGATTCGTCCGGCCCGGAGTTCGTGCGCAAGGTAGTGGACTCCGGCCACCACTCCGTAATCGAGCACGCCAACGTCTCCGTGCGGGTGGTTACTGATCGAGGGGTTTCGCACGAGCTGGTAAGGCATAGAACCGGAATAGCTCTAAGCCAAGAAAGTACCAGATACGCCAATTATTCCAAAGACAAGTTCGGAAAGGAAATCACGGTGATTCGGCCGGTATGGTATCCGCAGGAACTTTTGGATGCACTGTATAAGATTTGTACCCCTGAGTATGTAAGCGTGGATGGTCTTCACGGCTCAGATTTGGGTGAGCGGGCTTTTTCTTGGCTCTTTGCCTGCCACTGCGCCGAAAAGCGATACATGACCATGCTTGAGCATGGCGCTTCCCCCCAGGAGGCCCGCTCCGTCCTGCCAAACAGCCTCAAGACCGAAGTATTCATGACCGCAAATATGCGCGAGTGGCGGCACATATTCAATCTTCGCTGCGCCAAGGCCGCCCATCCCCAGTTCCGGGAACTGGCCCTTAGTATGCTGGACTGGTTTTCAGCCAACATCCCGGTCCTGTTTGACGACCTGCGGAAAAAATACATCACTCCCTGCAACTGCGGCGAAGGCGAATCCTGCTCCGACTGCGCCAATTCCCGCCGCCTGGTCCGGGAGTGGGACCCGGAAAACGACAAATAAGCCCAGGCCCTCCGGGTAGGGGCAGGCTTCGCGTCTGCGCCACGCGTCTGCGCGTGGCTGCCCTCTTTGCCAACCCCAAAACCAGCAGGAGAAGACATGCTCAAGCGACTGACATCCGGTTATCAGCGAACCACTGCTCGTCAGCGTAAACAATGGCAACGCAGTCAACCCCGGTTCATAGTCCGGCACGATTATGAGCGACTGCCGGGCGGTGGTAATTCCTATATCCGCCGAACCCTGCCCAAAGCCAATCAACCCTTTCGGGTTCGGGGCGAAATCTATCACGTCAATGAAAACGGATCCCTGGTCCACGGCTATCCGCGGGGGTAGGTACTGAACTCGCAATCCTTTTGAAAACTATAAACGACAGGAGAGTAAAGAAATGGAACTTGGCAAAGCTATCCCTCACAAAATCACAATCAAGCCTTCGGCCAATAAGGGTTTTATTGTGGATATCGGATGTGGAACTTTTGTGGCTGAAAATACTACGTCGCTTTTAAATGGCATCAAGGAATATCTGTATGACCCCTGGGGTCTGGAAAAGGAATATAACCACAAATTAGAACCGGAAAATCCTCTCCCCGATCGCAGGCACACGGTGTCAGGGGAATCTCCTGGTGTGCAGTTAGGTCCAGGGGTAGCGAACCAAGTGCCAGATTGCGAAGGTTAGCTTAATACACTTAATCTTCTACCAGTCTTTGCTGGCAGAAGATTACAAGGGAGTTTTGCATGGCGGACTGGATGGTAGCTTTGGGGTTTGGCCTGTACGCGGCAGCGTTTGTGATCATTGCGGCCGTGAACGTGTGCTGCATTATCCGCAACATACACCGCTGCATCCAGGATATTCGCCACGACCTGCGGACAGGAAAGCATATCAAGGGAGACATTTTATGACCAGCGAGAACTCACCCAGTGCCCTGTATCGGGGTGAAAAGCAGAGCATGCAGTTTGTGCAGGACAGATTGGACTCCGGCCAGGACCGGCTGGGCCGGAACGGATATCCGCTGATGGTTATTTTTAGCACTGGAGATCAAAAAGACCCTATCCAGGGCACCCTGATAACCAAAATAATTACCGACGTGGAAAAAGAGCACCAGGTCCCCATCCACAACCAGCTCCTTCTCCCCTGCCGCCTGCCGGACAGCACCGGAGAGCTGAGTTTGAGTGTGTATGAGTTGGTGTGAGAGGGGGAGGAGTATATGAAGGTTTATAAGTTTGGCGTTAAGCCTATGCCGGACAAGATGCCTGAACCGGCTTTCCGGCAGC
>JAGYOT010000430.1 GCA_018399455.1 Desulfobacterales bacterium | reverse complement strand
TTCTTCATATGCTCCAGGCGGTTCAGTCCGTTAAGGTAAGCCTTGGCACTCGCGGTTATGATATCCGGATCGGCACCTTTTCCCAAAGCCACAAGCCCGTTTTCTTTGAGCCTCACGGTCACCTCCCCTTGAGCGTCCATGCCGCCGCTGATGGAATTGACTGCAAAACGCACCAAGGTGCTACCGGTACCGATCATGTTTGCGATGGTGTTAAACGTGGCGTCTATCGGTCCAACGCCGAACCCGGCGCTTTGCATCTCTTCGCCGTTCACCTTAAGTTTCACGGTTGCTGTTGGGACAGCCCCGGTTCCGCTGACCACATTCAAATATTCGAGCTGGTATATATCGTGCGCACGCAGGATTTCTTCCGCAACCAACACCTCGATGTCTTCATCCACAATTTCCTTGCGTTTATCGGACAGATCCTTGAATCTTTTGAAAAGTCTATCCAGCTCCTCTCCCTTAAGTTCATATCCCAGCTGCAATAGCTTATCTCTAAAAGCATGACGCCCGGAATGCTTACCGAGCACGAGAAAATTCTTTGTCAGCCCGACGGTTTCAGGCTCCATAATTTCATAGGTCATTCGGTTTTTGAGCATACCGTCCTGATGGATACCAGCCTCATGAGCGAAGGCGTTGGCTCCGACCACAGCCTTGTTGGGCTGGACAACAAGGCCTGTCACCATACTGACAAGACGACTGGTGGGGTAAATCTCCCTGGTTTTTATGCCGGTAGTCAAACCCAGATGTTCCTTGCGCGTAAAAATCCCCATCACCAGTTCTTCCAGGCTGGTGTTTCCGGCACGCTCGCCGATGCCGTTTACGGTCACCTCCGCCTGCCGTGCTCCTGCCCTGATCCCCGCCAGAGAATTTGCCGTGGCGAGTCCAAGATCGTCGTGGCAGTGAACGCTCACCACCACTTTATCTATGCCGGTAGTATGAGTGCACACGTAGTGAACCAGGTCGAAAAATTCATCCGGCATCGCATATCCGACTGTGTCCGGTATGTTCACTGTGGTTGCGCCGGCTGAAATCGCCTCTCCGAAAACCTTGCATAAAAAATCCCTGTCACTGCGCGATCCATCCTCAGCGGAAAATTCCACATTTTCGGTGAACCCTTTTGCATATGCCACTGCATCCCTTGCGGCCCTGATCACTTCTTCCCGGCTCATTCGGAGCTTGTGTTTCATGTGGATATCGCTTGTGGCGATAAAAGTATGGATCCGCGGCTTGGCGGCATCTTTCACGGCACCCCAGGCCAAATCAATGTCTTCCTTGCCGGCCCTGGCAAGAGCCACCACTTCCGCCTCGCGTATTTTTTCCGCCACCAGTTTTACCGCTTCGAAATCCCCCTGTGATGCTGCAGGAAAACCTGCCTCTATGGCATCCACGCCAAGTTTTTCAAGCTGGCCGGCCAGGCGGACTTTTTCCGCTGTGTTCATACTGGCGCCGGGGGATTGCTCCCCATCCCTCAAAGTTGTATCAAAAATAGAAACCTTTTCTTCCATCAAATATTCCTCCTGAACCGGCGCTGCATACGTCCGGTTTATATCTAGGTATATCAAATACTTAAAGCGAAATTACCGTCCGACCGGTCGGACATATCGGACGTTTACGGTTGGAACAACCTTTCGCCGTCTCATTTCCGCCGGAAAGGAATCATTTAAGGGCACGCCGCAGAAACCCGGCTGAGCGGGAATGTGCGGCGATTGTCTCCTCTTTCTGAATCTGCGTTGGATTCGGCTTCTTTGTGCCGTTACGTTCTCTGGAGAGCTTATATTGGATGCTGTCCACCAAAGCCTGCCAGCTTGCCTCTATGACATTCTCCGAAACCCCGATAGTCGACCAAATTTCCCTGGGATCCCTCGATTCTATTCTCACCCTGACCTTTGACGCTGTGCCTGACTCTCCATCGATAACACGAACCTTGAAATCGACAAGGCCCATCTCTTCAATTTCCGGATAAAACTTCGTGAGAGCCTTCCTCAGAGCATTATCCAGAGCGTTTACCGGCCCGTCACCTTCCGCCGCAGTGATTTCCTGGTCTTCTCCGACCGAAATTTTTATAGTCGCATGACAGGATCCGGGTCCGGAACGGTTTTTCTCGGTGGTCACACGGAAGGATTCCAGCACAAAAGGCTCCTCGAACTGCCCCGTCACCTTCTTCATCAGCAACGCCAGGGAACCTTCGGCTGCATCGAACTGGTAGCCTCCTTCTTCAAGCCGTTTGATTTCGCTCACGATACGACTGCTGTCAAATCCGTTCCCCCCGAGCTTAATGTCGAGTTCCCTTGCCTTGTAGGATATATTACTTTTACCGGACAGATCCGATACCAGCACTCGCCTGCGATTACCGACAATTTCCGGGGCAAGATGTTCATAGGCCACAGGATCTTTTTGTATTGCGCTTACATGGATGCCTCCCTTATGAGCAAACGCGCTCTTCCCTACAAAAGGCTGCTGATTCAGCGGGGCGACATTGGCCACTTCACTGACAAACCGCGATAGTTCGGTAAGATGCCGGATTGATTGCGATGGAACACATGAATAACCCAATTTTGCCTGCAGGTTGCCTATCACCGAAACAAGATCTACGTTACCGCATCTTTCTCCATAACCGTTGATTGTACC
>JAGYOT010000043.1 GCA_018399455.1 Desulfobacterales bacterium | reverse complement strand
AACTGCCTGAGGGTGAAATAGCGATGCATGGTATTTTGCAGCTCACGTACATTTCCAGGCCAGTCGTAATCATAAATGGCCTCCAGTATTTGCCCGGTCACCGGAGGAAGTTTCGCCTGATCCGGACAGTTCTTACGGAAATGATCCACCAGCAGCAGAAGGTCCTCTTTTCGCTCCCGAAGCGGAGGGATCTGGATGGGAATGACATGGATCCGGTAGAAAAAATCCTCCCGCATCTCCCCCGCGTCGATGCGGCTGCGCAGATTTCGGTGCGTGGCGGCGATGATGCGAATGTCCGGATAGACAAGACTCTGGCCGCCGACCGGCCTATAGCCGTTGCCCTCAATGACCCGCAGAAGTTTGACCTGCATGTTGAGTCCAATCTCTCCCAGCTCGTCCAAAAACAGCGTGCCGCCGTCCGCCAAAGCCAGATATCCGTGCTTATCGCGCTCGGCTCCGGTAAAAGCCCCTTTCTTGTACCCAAAAAATTCACTCTCCAGGAGTGCTTCCGGAATGGCACCGCAGTTGACTACCACAAATGGCGCATCCCGGCGGTCGCTGTTCTCATGGATCGCCTTGGCCACCAGTTCCTTGCCGGTCCCGGACTCGCCGTAAATGATGGTATTGGCATCGGTTGCGGCCGCATTTAAAATCAGATCATAAACCGTCTGCATGGAGCGGCTTTTTCCGATAATATCGCCGAAGCGGTACCGATCCCGCAGACTGGACTTGTACCGGACATTCTCCTTGCGCAGATACGTCGCCCGTTCTACAAGCGCCGCCTCCTCCCGTTTGCGCTCCGTAATGTCAAAAGCAAAAACTTCCAGGCTCGAGACCCCGCCCCCTGCGACAAAAATGGGGGACATAACCGCATGATACCACCGACTGTCCCTTGGATTCTCAAATTCCAAGCGTTGAGAGTCCCCCTTAAAGACCGCACCGCACGGGCACCAGGGGCATGGGGCATCCAGGCCGCAAAACGCCTGATAGCAGATCTCACCCGTTGCATCCCGCCCGAGCCGGTCAATCGTCGCCTTGTTCATAAACTCAATTCTATACTGCCGGTCGCAGGTATAGATAAAGCCGTGGGTCGCCTCAATGATGCGGCTTAATTTATCGCTGCTCTCTTTAAGGGCCTGCTCCGTCTGCTTCAGCTGCGTGATATCCATAAAAGAGATCATGCTATGCTTATGATCATCAAGCATCCCCGCCTTGACAAACATATATCGCCTCTCGCCCCGCCGATTAATCACACGGCACTCATACTCGGACGGTGCCCGTCCTCCCTCTCTTCGCCGATCATAATGATATTGCATCATCCGATCCAGGTCCCGGGGATCAATGAACATCGCCCATTTTGCCTGATGTTCGATCTCAGAGCGGGAATAGCCGGTGACCTTCCCAAATTCCTTGTTAGCCATGACAATGGTCATGTCAGGCTCAATAATGATAGAGGCCACTCCGGATTGATCAAATATTTGACGGTATTCGGCGGTATTCATAAATCAGCTTGCCTTCGACATGTTGCAGGGCTCCGGCTGGCTATTCTCCTGTCCGGTGATTAAATGATTCCGGGCTATGGCCCAAGACGGGCGCCTTCCTCCTCCTGCGCCCGGGCATGCCTTACGGCCCCGCTTCGGATGTGCAGGTCCCGCTGGGGGAACGGGATTTCAATGCCGGCCGCCTTCAGCGCATCAAACAGGGCAAAATAAAGCCGGCTCCGGATCAGGCGCCGGGCCGTTTTGCGGACATCAATCCATATCAAAAGCTCAAAATCAATGGAACTGTCTCCATAGCCCATAAACCGGATCTCCGGGTTTCTGTACCCCATGACCCTCGGCTCTTTTTCCGCCACCGCCACAGCGATCCGGCCCACCTCATCCGGATCCGCTGCGTAGGAGACGCCAAAGGGCACGGCAATCCGGATCATTGGCGAGGAAAGGGAATAGTTGATAATCGTGGTGGACATCAAATCCGCATTGGGAATCAAGTATTCGATGTTGTCGCGGTTTCTCACCTTTGTGGCCCGCAGATAAATGTCCGTGACGACCCCCAGGGTTCCGTGGATTTCAATCCAGTCGCCTTTTCGGATTTTTCCGCCGAATATGATGGCAAAGCCGGCAATCATATTGCCCATAACCGTCTGCATGGCAAGCCCTACGCCAATGCCCACAGCACCGGCAAACACCATAAGTGCCCGCAGATCAAAACCCACGATCTGAAGCGAGGCCAGCGCCCCGACAACCATGAAAAAATATTTAAGAAAGGTATTAATGGCATAGGCAAGCCCCGGTTCAACGACAAGGCGCGGGTAAACCCGGTAATCCAGATACGCGCACAACAGCCTTGAAAGATAAACAAAAACCAATAAAATCAGGCCGGCTTTGACGAGCACCCACAGGGAAAGCGGTGCATTGCCCACCTTAATCAATTGAAAAGACATGAATCGCTGAATCGGGCTAAGAAGCCCGAGAAGATCGAGCATGATCACGGCCGTGACGATAACGGAAACATATAAAACCAGGACCTTCAGGGACTTGAAAAAATGCCGGGCCTCTTCATTGTCCGGGGCGGCCCGGTCTGCAAGTCGCTGGATCTGCCTGATCGTTACATGATAAATTACTGAAGAAATAATAAAAATACCTGCGACCGCCCACGTCTTCGTCCACAAAAAGCTGGAGAAGCGCTTAAACCCGAGGCACCACAAGACTCCCGTCAAAAAGGTGAGGCTGATCACCGGATAATAATACCGGTTCAACCCCCGAAGAAAGGACTGATAGCTCTTGTAGGGCAGTTGCGGCAGAAAGGACAGGATAGAGCGCTTTCGCAGGAAAAAAAGAAAAAGCAGACACACAATAGAGAGGTAAACCACAAAGCGCAGTAAAGCCACCACGTCAGGCCGTTCAATAACCGCCTCCGCACTCCATAAAACAGCAGCCCCGATCAATATGTACAAGGCGAGCCGCCGGGTCCGATTCGCCAGGCGCTCCCCCCTTTCAGTACCTGCCGGAATGATGGAGAGCTCGACAAGGCCGCGCATCAAACTTAAAAACAGCGCCCCCACAGACCACAGCAAAAGGAGACGGCCGATCAGGAGAAACCAGGCCGCCTTATAAACGATAAAACCTTTAATAAGACCAAAAACCGCAAGCAGGATCAGCGGAATCAGGGCTGCGGCAAGAGACCGCAGGATCAATAAAAAATAGGGATAAAACTCCTCCGGCAGCTGCCGGGAAACCGGATTTGCCGCATTCTCAACAGCCTGCAGAACCCGCTTCCGGCCGATAAGGCTATAGCCCACGGCAGCCAGAAAAACCAGCAGGATCATGCTTCCGGCAAACCCCAGAATGCGTCCCTGCTCAAGTATATGGGCGACAAGGGCCGGCAGTTTGGCCGGGAGCCGAAGTACTTGCCGTGACAGATAATCCAGGGTATCCAGGTTCCACCCGAGCGGCGTATGGATAAAAATGGACCGGGCCTGATGGCCCAAATTCTTCTTTACCCGGGCCGCCTCCTGTTTCATGGAACCGGCGGCATCGCCTGAAAAGCCAATCAGCGGCCCCGCTCCCTCAGACACCGGATCTGCCGGTGCCTGCCCGTGCTTCGATTGCGATCCCCCGCTGCTGCCATCCTGCGCAGAGGAGCGGGGCAGTCCGGCAACAGTGATCCAAAGAATCAAGACAACGAACAAGCACAAGCAAGCCCTAAACCTCATGGGCTTTCCACCCCTTTTCTCCTCACAAACATCACTTCCTGCCGCCTGCCCGCCGACAGGTAACGGCGCTGCGGTTCCAATGCATCATCCAATCCGGCTTCACCTCATCCATTTATAGATTCTACCCGCATCCCGATTATCGTTTCATTGCCTCCAAGGCCCAGGAAAACAAAACCTATATTAACCCAAACCAGCCTTGTCAGGCAAGCATTTCAGCGTTTCAATCCAGCTTTTCGTTTCAGCCTGCCGGGCCCCGAAACCGTCTGAATGAATCTGTTTGCCAGAGATTAAATTATCTGCTATGAATAACTACCGTTTTCAAGCTTATGGATAACAGGCGGAAATAATGACTCAATCAACTGCATCAGGCAATTTCACCAACCGGATATGGAAGTTTTTTGCCTCTGTCAAGCTCTCGGTCATCGTGCTGCTTGCCCTTGCCGCCACTTCCGTCATCGGTACCATCATCCCCCAGAACGCCAACCCGATGATGTACATTCAGAACTACGGAGAAACCCTTTATAGCATTTTCAACGCCCTGGATTTCTTTGACATGTACCATGCCTGGTGGTTCCGGCTTTTGCTGGCGCTTTTGGCCGTCAATATCATTGTCTGCTCTGTTGAAAGGCTCTCGGCAACCTGGAAGATCGTTTTTCCGAAAAAGATCAATTACCAGGCATCCCGCTTCCGTCAGTCCCGGAACCGCGTGGACTGGAGGGAAAAAAAACCTCTGGATGGCCTCCAATCCCTTTATGAAAGTTATCTGGGCAAACACTTCTCCCATATTAAAAGCCATGAAAAAGAAAACGGACGCCTCATTTTCGGCGAAAAAGGCCGATGGACAAGGCTGGGGGTATATACGGTCCATTTCAGCATTCTGCTTCTGCTCCTGGGCGGCCTTGTCGGCTCCTTCTTTGGTTTTGAAGGCTTTGCCAATATCCCTGAAGGCGAAACTGTCCGACGTATTGCACTGAAAAACAGCAATGAAGAAAAAACCCTGCCGTTTGTTATCCGGTGCGATGATTTTTCTCTAAGCCACTACGAAACCGGCATGCCCAAGGAATACCGATCCACACTCTCGATATTGAACAACGAAAAGGTTGTTCATCAGGCGGATATCCGGGTTAACGATCCTTTGCGCTACCGGGGGATTAATATTTTTCAGTCCAGCTACGGCCGTGTGCCGGATGAACAATTCACTTTGGTATTTACCGACCCGGCCTCCGGCCTCAAATATGAGAAGACCGCCTCCCTTGGCGCGAAAATTCAAATGCCTTCGGGCAAAGGAACACTGATTGTCCAGGATTTTTCCACCGGCTTTAACTTTCGCGGACACAACATCGGCGAAGCCTTTTTGTGCCGCCTGATACCCTCGGACAATGATCAGACCGCCCGGAGTATCCTTCTTCCCATATCATATCCCCGGTTTGACCGGATGCGGAAAGGCGATTTTATCATCTCCGTCAAAGATGTGGAATTCGGCTACTATACAGGCCTGCAGATCACCCGGGACCCGGGTGTGCCGATCGTTTATGCGGGCTTTGTCATTATCATCATTGGATGCTATATTACTTTTTTCATGCAGCATAAACAAGTATGTATAGAGCTGACAGAGGGGAACAAGCGAACCGATGTGATGCTGGCCTGCATCTCCGGAAAAAACCGACCCGGGATGAAACCTCTCACCCGACGCCTCGCAGAGCAGCTGAAAAGTCTGCAAATTTCTGATGGAAGGTAGGTCATGACAATCAGTTCAAATATATTCTCTATCATTACATTCATATACGGGCTTGCGGTCCTCTTTTACATCATTGCCTGGATATTTAGAAAAGATTTTCCCGGTAAACTGGCGACAGGGACCACCATTGTTGCCGCGGCCGGCAACCTGGCGGGGGTTATCCTTCGCTGGATTGAATCCTACCAGATGGGCTACGGCCACGCCCCCCTCTCAAATCTTTATGAATCCCTGGTTTTTTTCGCTCTCTGTATTGCCGGGCTATCCATTTTTCTGGAGTTTCGGTATAAGCTTCGCATTATAGGGGTGGTGGCGACGCCGATTGCATTTTTGGCCATGGCTTATGCCTCGCTGCCCAAAGTGGACAGTACCATTGAACCCCTGATTCCGGCACTTCAAAGCAACTGGTTAATTGCCCATGTCATCACCTGTTTTATCGGCTACGCCGGCTTTGCCGTAGCATTCGGCATCAGCATCCTTTATTTTATAAAATCAAACCACTCTGACGGACAAGGAATGGTGACCAATAAAATCCCCCATGTGGACATGCTGGATGAGCTGACTCACCAGATGGTCACGTTCGGCTTTCTCTTTCTTTCCGCAGGCATCATTACCGGCGCAGTCTGGGCCAATCAAGCCTGGGGACGTTACTGGGGGTGGGACCCAAAAGAAACCTGGTCCCTGATTACATGGCTGATCTATGCATCGCTTTTACACGCCCGGTTGATGAGGGGATGGAAAGGAAAACGGATTGCCGTTCTCTCCTTTCTGGGCTTTATCGCTGTCATTTTTACCTATTTCGGCGTCAACCTACTGCCGGGTTTGCACAGTTACCAGTAGGCTACATTTTTATTGACAACGGCGTTTAAAGTAGATAACTAGTTTTTTTTTAAATCAACTAAAAAATCGGGGCTCATCAACCATCAACGTAGAACAACGGAGTTTTCATGGACACCAACGATCAACAACATCCGGTTTCCAATGACGCATCCCCGGAAACAGGAGATGCCTCAGCAAAGCGCAAAAACGGCTCCGGCTGGATCATTCTGCTGTTTTTCGTCATCGGTTTTGTCGGCAGCATGCTGAGCGGCTGGATTGTGTTTCCCGATCTCCTCTACTCGGAGAAAGAGCAACCCATTGATTTCAACCATCAACTCCACATGGGGGTCGTTTATGAAGGCTGCCAAAGCTGTCACTATTTCCAGAAAGACGGCTCCTTCTCAGGCATCCCGGACCTTTACGCCTGCTCCAGCTGCCACCAGTTTGTCCAGGGCACGGACCCGGAAGAGGAAAAGTTTGTCAATGATTATGTCCTCCCAAACAAAGAGGTGCCATGGCTGGTACACAGCAGGCAGCCGGACAATGTTTTCTTTTCCCATGCCGCCCATGTCAAGGGGGCGGATATGGAGTGTGCGACCTGTCACGGCGATATCGGCCGGTCCACTCATACCCGCGTTTACCAGGAAAACCGGATTACCGGTTACAGCCGTGACATTTGGGGCTATAACATTGCCCGCCTGGGCGAGCCCAAGCACGGCCTGCGGATGAAAATGAACGACTGTGCCGATTGCCACGAACAGCAAACCGGACACAAGGGGTATTGCTTTCAGTGCCACAAATAACTGTTATTGCCGATTTGGATATTGATATAAGGGGTTAAATCCATGAAAATTGATCGAAGGAGTTTTATCGCATTGGCTGCCGGGGTGATTGGCGGTACGACACTGTCCCCGGTTCCGTGGAAACTGACCGATGATATTTCGATCTGGACCCAAAACTGGCCCTGGACGCCTGTCCCCAAAGAGGGCAGGGATTCCTACAAAACCTCAGTTTGTGACCTTTGCCCCGGCGGCTGCGGCATCCAGGTCCGGCGGGTGGCTGATCGGGCCGTGAAAATTGACGGCCTGCCCGATCACCCGATGAATCAGGGAAAACTATGTCCCCTGGGACTGTCCGGCCTTCAGTTCCTCTATGGTCCCGCTCGTGTAAAATCTCCCATGAAACGCACCGGCAAACGGGGCGAGGGGAAATGGCAAAGGATCTCATGGGATGACGCAATTAAGGATATTACCGCAGCGCTCAAAAAGCTTCGAGATCAAAAAATGCCCCAGCGCCTGGCCTGGGTGGCAGGCAGTGACCGTGGGACGCTGCCGCAGCTGATCCAGCGTTTTATGGATGCGTATGGCTCGCCAAATTTCCTCCGGCCGCCGTCTGCCCATGACGCTTATGAAATGGCCGTATCCCTTATGCAGGGGCAGCAGGGCACGGCGGGATTTGATATTGAAGGGGCCGATCATATCCTGAGCTTCGGTGCCGGTCTGTTTGAGGGATGGGGCGCCCCTGCACGCATGCTAAACGTTTACGGCAACATGCACGGCAGCAAACATATTGTTCAAATCGATCCCCGGCTCTCGGATACAGCCGCAAAGGCGGATCAGTGGATTCCCATCACGCCCGGAACCGAGGGTGCCCTGGCTCTGGGCATGGCCCATGTCATTGTCAAGGAATCCCTGTATAAACAAAGCTTTGTCAACCAGGCAACGTTTGGGTTCAAAGACTGGACCGATGAGAACGGAAAGATTCATACAGGCTTTAAGACTCTGGTAATAAAAGATTATTCGCCGGAAATCGTCGGCCAGGTGACCGGGGTGGATCCCAAAACCATTGCCACCCTGGCACGCCGTTTTTCCCTTGCCAAAAAGCCCATTGCCGTGATCGGCAGGGGGGCAGGCCGTCTACCAGGCACTCTGGATGAATGTATGGCCGTTCATGCACTGAATGCGCTTGTCGGCAACCTTAACCAAGCCGGCGGCGTTCAAATCATGACAGAGCCGAACTATGCCAAATGGCCGGAGGTCAAATACGACCCGATCGCTTCGGCCGGCCTGCAGAAACCAAGAGTCGACGGAGCCGGCACTTCAGCCTATCCGCATGCCAGATACTGTCTCCACCGGCTCCCGGCCGCCATCCACAAGGCTAAAGGCGAATCCCCGGTACAGGCCCTTTTTGTCACCCATGCCAACCCCATGTATACACTGCCGGATACAGCTGCGACAAAGGCCGCCTTTGACCGGATTCCGCTTGTGGTGAGCTTTTCCTCCTACATGGATGAAACAGCTGCGTATTCGGACTACATCCTTCCCAATCATACCTTTCTTGAACGCTACGAGGATGTCCCGCCGCCCGCCGGAACCACTCAGTCGATTGTCGGTCTTTGCCAGCCGGTGGTGCGGCCGGTATATGACACGCGTCATGTGGGCGATGCCGTCATTTCCATAGCTAAATCCATGGGCGGATTTGTGGAAAACGCGTTTCCCTGGAAAGACTACAACAGCTACCTTAAGGCGGCGCTCAAGGAAAACTGGAAGCAGTTGACCGATAAAGGCTACGCAAAAATCACGGATTTTGAACCCAAAGCTTCACCCGGTCAGTTCAACACCGAGTCAGGCAAATTTGAATTTTACGGCTCCATCACCGGTGCTGACGAAGGCGCCGATAAGTCAGTGCTGCCGGGGTTTTCCGGCCTCCAGCCCGAGGGCAAACCCGAGCAGTATCCGCTGATTCTGATTGCCTACGATTCTATGCGGATTGCCGGCGGCGCTGTCGGAAATCCGCCTTTTATGACCAAAACTGTGGATGCGGACGTGTTAAAAGACGAAATAATGTTTGTGGAAATCAATCCGAAGTCTGCCCGAAAACTCGGCTTTTTCGATGGTGACCGGGTACTTCTGACCACTCCCAAAGGCCAGGCAGAAGTCAGGCTGCGCTTCTATGAAGGCATTAAACCGGGGGTTATGGCGATGCCGCAAGGTTTCGGCCATACCGCTTTTTCCAAGTATCTGGCCGGCAAAGGCGTTAACTTCAACAGTCTGATCGCCCCCTCGGATGATCCGAAATCCGGGCTTAATGCGGCCTGGGGCATCCGGGCAAATATAAGCAGGGCCTAACTCCCGGCAGGCCGAATCAATCCATTAAACCACCGGGACGATCAACAGTCAGCGATGAGGTTGGGATGAAAGAACAACACAAAGACAAACACACCAAGCGCTACGGTATGGTCATTGATCTGGACAAGTGCACCGGATGCGGCGCCTGTATGGTGGCCTGCTA
>JAGYOT010000429.1 GCA_018399455.1 Desulfobacterales bacterium | reverse complement strand
AGTCTGCCATGGTAAAAATCGAATTCACCACATCGCTGCCGTCCTCTGACATCCGTTCAGCCAGTCGTTTATCCACCTCGGCCAGCGGTTCATCCGAAACTCGGGCGGTATGGGGCTTCTGCATGGCATCCATCATTTCATCGGCAATTTCATCGGTCGCCTTGGCCCATATATCAACCACCTTGTTGTATTTTTCCCCTTGCGTGATAAGCCCCTCGGTATACTGCCGGTTGATCTCGGTGACCTCGGTTTCCGCCCGCTTGATGATATCCCACTTGCTGTCCGGAATGATCATATCGTCGATGCTGATGGACAAACCGCCGGATGTGGACATTTTGTATCCCATGTCCTTTAGCTGATCAGCCAGGATGACCGTCGCCTTGGGGCCTTTATACCGGTATGTGTGATCCACCAGTTCACGCAGTCCCTTTTTGTTGAGCACCGTGTTGACCATGTCAAATGCGATCTCCGGGCGGCGCTCGACAATCTGGAAAAGGTGATATTTGCCGCCGGAATAAATCATCTGGCTGACCTCATCTTCCGCCAGGGAAAAAACGGTTTCCGCATCCGAGTTGCTGAGCTGAAATATTTCCTGGAATTCGTTCTTTTCCAGCAGGCCGATATTGCCGCTATATGTTTTATCAAATGCCTCTGAATACTCGTTGACCAAGTTTTTAAAGGATTGGCCGGACTCAAAGGCATCCACCAAATTTTCGGCAGTCTCCCTGGATGAAACCATGATATGGCGCAACACACAGCTCTCGCCTTTAGGTACAAGTTCCCACAGCAAAACACGGCCAACAGTGGTATCATAGCGCTTTTTGTTGATCCGCACCTGAACCTTGGCATGCAGGTCCACGCTGCCGGCGTCATAGGCCGAACGCAACTCCTCGGGGTTGGAAAATCGCATGCCCTCGCCCTTGGCGCCTTTGACCCTAAAGGTCATGTAATAGATGCCCAGTACGATATCCTGGGTAGGGACGATAATGGGGTTGCCGTTGGCCGGTGACAGGATGTTGTTGGACGCGAGCATCAGCACCCGGGCCTCGATCTGGGCTTCAAGAGAAAGCGGAATATGCACGGCCATCTGGTCACCATCAAAATCCGCATTAAACGCCGTGCAGACCAGAGGATGCAGCTGAATGGCCTTCCCCTCAATCAACACCGGTTCAAAGGCCTGGATTCCCAAGCGATGAAGAGTTGGTGCCCGGTTTAGCATCACGGGGTATTCCTTGACCACCTCATCCAGCGTATCCCAAACCTCCGGAGTTCTGCGCTCCGCCCATTTTTTGGCACTTTTCACATTCGTGACAATGCCTTTCTCCTCCAGCCGGTGATAGATAAAGGGCTTGAACAGCTCAAGCGCCATTTGCTTGGGGATGCCGCACTGATGCAGCCGCAGATTAGGCCCGATACTGATCACGGAGCGGCCCGAGTAATCCACCCGTTTGCCCAGCAGGTTCTGACGGAACCGGCCCTGCTTGCCTTTCAGGGTTTCACTCAAAGATTTTAAAGGCCTTTTGTTGGTTCCCGTCACCACCCGGCCCTGGCGGCCGTTGTCGATCAGGACATCCACCGACTCCTGCAGCATCCGCTTCTCATTTCGGACAATGATATCCGGCGCATTTAAGTCCATCAAACGTTTGAGCCGATTGTTGCGATTGATGACCCGACGATACAAATCATTTAAATCCGAAGTGGCGAACCGTCCGCCTTCAAGGGGCACCAGAGGTCGAAGCTCAGGCGGTAGCACCGGAATGGCCTCCAGAATCATCCACTCCGGGGAGAGCCCGGACTGACGGAAGGCCTCGACCACTTTCAGCCGTTTGGCGAATTTCTTGCGTTTGGCCTCGGAACCGGTATTGTGCAGCTCCTCACGCAGCTCATTATAAAGTGCTGTGATGTCAATCCGGCTCAAAAGTTCCTTGACGGCTTCCGCCCCGGTTCCGGCTTCGAACTTGTTGCCGTAAAGGTCGAGCGCTTCCCGGTATTTGTCCTCGGTCAGCAGCTGGAGTCTTGAAAGACCGGTATCTTTTGGATCAATAACAATGTAGTTGTCAAAATAAATGACTTTCTCAAGCGACTTCAGGGTCAGGTCCAGGAGGTTGCCGATCTTGCTGGGTAGGCTTTTTAGATACCAGATATGCGACACCGGTGCGGCCAGATCAATATGGGCCATGCGCTCGCGTCGTACCTTGGACTGGATAACCTCCACCCCGCATTTCTCGCAGATCACCCCCCGGTGTTTCATTCGTTTGTATTTGCCGCAGTTGCACTCGTAATCCTTGGTAGGCCCAAATATTTTCGCACAAAAAAGGCCGTCGCGTTCCGGTTTGAAGGTCCGGTAATTAATCGTCTCCGGCTTTTTGATCTCACCGTAGGACCAGCTGCGGATAAGCTCCGGGGATGCCAGCGCGATCTTGACGCCTTTATAGAATTTCGGATTTTTCGGCTTAATGAAAAAATCGTATAGTGTTTCCAATATCCTTCTCCTTATTCCTTGTCTTCGACAAGATTAATGTCAAGTCCAAGGCTCTGCAATTCTTTGGTCAGTACCCGAAAAGATTCCGGCAAACCGGGTTCAAATACGTTCTGACCTTTTACAATTTTTTCATACATCCGGGTTCGGCCCGC
>JAGYOT010000428.1 GCA_018399455.1 Desulfobacterales bacterium | reverse complement strand
TCGTGACTGCAGATGCTTTTTTTCGAATCGTTGATCGTTTCAGGTCTCCGGGAATTCAATAGCGATCGTGCTTGACAATTAACGGGACATAAATAGTTTTATTTAAAGGAGGGGGTTGTTTTTTCTCTCTGGTTTTAAAGCCTGTGCGTCGGGTTATCAAAATAACTGTTCACCCGCAGGAAGCAATCATGTCTGTATGTCGTAGACGGCTCATCATGTGGCTTGTTCTTACCGGTCTTTCTGTAATCGCAGGAATAAGTCTGGATATTTATCTGCAAACCCGCGCTTTTCCGGTTGTGTTGCGGCTGCTGGGCCTTATCGGGATTGTATTGGCGCATTTTCCGCTGAAAAGAACGGGAAGGCTCCTTAAGGCTCTGGAAGATCCCAACGCCTGGGGATGCACCAACCAGCTTTTAATCACGGACATTTATCAATGCGTGAGGCATCCGCATCATCTGGCCGTAGGAATTTTTATGACCTCCCTGGGCCTTCTTATCGGACATTTGGCCTCATTCCTGATTCTTACCATCAGTCAATGGACATGGGTTATTGCATTCCTGTTTCTGGTAGAGGAAAGGGAGCTGGCGGAGAAATTCGGGGATGACTACAAGGCTTATCGTCAGAAGACGCCAATGCTGTTTCCGAAACCGTCCTGTGTTTTACAGGTTTTCACCAAAACAGAGTAATGATATCGGCTGAAACCCATTATGGATTTTAAAACCAAGGTCCAGAATTATTTGAAAACGCGGTTTGGACCGGAGACCCGCTTGTCTGCGATGGAGCAGCTGGGGGAGGGGGTTCACGGGGTCGCGTATCTGTTGAAATTCCATACGGCTGAGGGAGAAACGCATCTGATCATGAAGAACCTGTTCCCTTCCAGGTTCGGGCATGATCATTATTCGGACCGGGCGCAGGTCCTGCTTCTTGCCCAGGCCAACTTCAACGAGATGCCCAAGCATGTGAGAGCCACGGATGTGGTGGGCGAATCCCCCGACAGCTTGATATCCGTCAAGGATGCCAGGGAATTCTATATTTTTATGGAAGAGGCCTGGGGAACCCCTTATTTCGAGGATTTGGATGCCATCCTACGACGGGGGCGCCTGGATGAGGAGGATATCAAAAAGGTCCGGATGCTGGCGCATTTTCTTGCGGAGATCCATGGGGTCAAATACTGCGGACCGGATGCAAAGATCCTTTACAGAAGACGGATTCGCGATCTGGTGGGGCACGGCGAGTGCATTATGGGAATTATCGATTCCTATGATGCCGTTGATTTCACAACGGATGAGGAGCTTGTTGCCTATGCCGGAAAGTGTCTGAACTGGTGGGGAAAAATCAGGGACCGGGGAGAGCGCTTATGCAGTGTCCACGGGGATTACCATCCCGGCAACATTCGGCTGCAGGGAGACGATTTCTTTCTGTTGGACCGTTCAAGAGGCAGTTGGGGGGAAGCAGCTGACGATGTATCCTGTCTGAGCGTCAATTTTATCCATTATGCGCTCAAGGATTGCGGTACCTTTTCCGGGCCCTTTGCCGAATTGTTCCGATATTTTTTGGCGGCTTACCTTGAAAAGACCGGCGATACAGGGATCTTTAAGGTAACGCAGCCCTTCTTCGCCTTCAGGGTACTGGTTCTTGCAAACCCGAAATTTTATCCGGATGATCCCGCGCGGATCAAGAGAAAACTGATCGACTTCGGGTTTTCGGTGCTTGAAACAGAATCTTTCGAAACCGGGAAAATATCAGATTATATCGGGGGGAAATGAGTTTTTGCCTGTGGTTGACGGGAATGCCCGGTTCCGGGAAAAGCACCATTTCGGATGCGCTTGCAAAACGGTTGAGCGACTCGGGCATGGCCGCAGTGACGCTGAGTCTTGACCAAATACGCAGAATAATTACGCCAAATCCTGCCTATACCCCTGAAGAGCGCGACATCGTATACCGGGCACTGGTCATGATGGCAAAACTTCTGGTTGAAGAGGGTAGGAAAAATGTGATTATTGATGCCACGGGAAACCGGAGAGCCTTCCGGGAACTGGCGCGCGAGCTGATCCGGGATTTCGCTGAAATCTATGTCAAGTGTCCTCCTGAAACCTGCCGTGGCCGGGAAGGCAGGCGAAAAAGCCGGCTTGTCGAGAGAGACCTTTATAAGCGGGCATCAGAGGGTAAATTGAAGGGTGCCATGCCTGGTGTCTCAACTCCGTACGAAGCGCCTGAACATCCCGAGGTGATTGTGGAATCAGATCTTTTGAATCCCGGCGAATCGGCTGACAGGATCATGGCATACGTGCGGTCGAGATGGCCGGAGAAAGGATGATGCTGAAACCGTAAAAATTTTTGCACAGGCATCGTTTGGAAACCGCCCGGGCTTCGGTATATTCAGTCCAATAAGCGGAAAAAGGGGGCGCCGCCGGGAGAAACGGCCAAAACAGCCGGGAGGCGCAACCGAGTTAAAGGGCGCTTTTTTATTTCGGGAAAGGGGGATCCAATGAACGACGAACAAAAGGCCTGGACCTGCGCTCACTGCGGATACACGGCCAGTGGACGATTTGAAGGCGATATTTGTCCCCAGTGCGGCATGACCTACTGGAAATGCAGCCGGTGCGGTTTTACCATTACCGCCGGCAAGCCGCCCGAAGTCTGC
>JAGYOT010000427.1 GCA_018399455.1 Desulfobacterales bacterium | reverse complement strand
GGCAAAAGCGCTTCAATCTGCTTGATCTTTATTGAATCCAGGACGATTTCGGACATAAACAAGGAATTCAGGCTTGCTCAAAAAAAATTTTTATCTTACACTGAATATGAAAAATACAAGCGGTTCCGTAAATGCGGCCCAATAAAACAGCCAAAACAATTTTATTATTATAGCATAAATCAGATCTCAATGTCATCACCCCATCCGATCTTAAAAAAGTCCCCAACCGCCGGGTTTAACCGGCTCCGAAAAGAGCAGCTGCGTTATATTTTGGAAAATATTTCCGATCTTATCTGCCTGCATGATCTAAACGGAACTATTCTTGCCGTTAACCGGTACTGGCAAACCCAGTCCGGTGTTTCCGACCGCAGCTGGATCACAGGCAAAAACATCAGTCAGTTCATTCCCGCCAGATATGACAAGGCAGTTGCCGATTATCTGAGACAAATGGAGCAGGAAGGGGCAGGATCCGGAATTGTCAATCTTTATACCGAAAGCGGCGCATCGCGGGTTATGGAATACAACAGTATCCGAATCAGCGACTATGAAAACCAGCCGGTTGTTGTAGCCTGCATCGGACCAGACATTACGGAGCGCCTGAAATCTGAAAAGGCTTTAAGAACAAGCGAGGGAAAATACCGAAGCATCCTGGAGACCATTGAAGACGGCTATTATGAGGTGGATATGAGCGGCCGCATAACCTTTTGCAACCCCTCATTCTGCCGCCTGCTGGGCTATGCGGAAAGCGAACTGATGGGAATGGACTACAGCCGGTTCTGCGATGCCGCCTATATCGATATCATCTATCAAACGTTTAACAGGGCGTTTCGTCACAGACAATCCACCAAGGCCTTTGACTGGAAACTCAAACGAAAAGATGGCGCTACCTGCTTCGTTGAAGCCTCGGTCTCGCTGATTGAGGATGAAAACCGTCAAATTATTGGATTCCGGGGTATATGCCGGGATGTTACCGAGCGCATTAAGGCTGAAAAAGAACGCCAGAGCCTGGAAGCCCAGCTTTTTTTCAGCCAGAAAGCCGAGGCCCTGGGCACCCTTGCCGCCGGATTTGCGCACAACTTCAATAATATCCTGTTTCCTCTGATCGGCTATATCGATATGACCCTCATGGATCTGCCCAGGGACAGCCGTCAGAGCCGGCATTTGAAAAAGGCCCTGGAATCCGCCAACCGGGCAAAAGAGATTATCCGGCGGGTCCAGGAATATACGCGAAACGACCGGGGCCAGGAGCTCGGTCCGATCCGGATAGCCGAAACCGTCAACGAGGCGCTGCGGCTGGTCCGGGGTTCGCTTTCCCGGCGCATCAAGCTTGTGGTTGACATAGCGGAAAACTGCCCCATGGTTATCGCTGACGCCGATCAGATTGAACATCTGGTCGTCAACATTTGTACGAATGCTGCAGAGGCGATTGCCGCCAAAGGGGGAGGCGGCCGGATCGAAGTCCGGGTCGGCCCACGGGAAATCGAAAGTCAAGGGAATTCGGACAAGCTGCCACCGGGCCGATACGTCCGCATCTCCATCCTTGACTCCGGATGCGGCATCGCGCCCGACACAGGCGACAGGATATTTGATCCGTTTTATACCACCAAGGCGGAAACCGGAAAGGGCCTGGGACTTTCCTTGTCCCACCGGATCGTGAAAAAATACGGTGGTGATATCTGCGTCGAAAGCCAGTTAGGCGAGGGCACGGCGGTACACGTCTATCTGCCTCAGGCTTCAATCCCGGAGTCATCGAATGAATAGCCGAATCGGGCTGATGGTGCGGACCGGAACCGAACCCCACAAAAAGGCAAAATCAGAATCCGACACGGGATATCTCCGGAGATTTTTATGCCCCCGGATATAATTGAAAACAGCAGCCAGCCGGTCCATGTGCTGGTCGTCGATGATGAGCCGCCGATTCGGGAAATGATGAAAATCCTGTTTACCAAGGCCGGCTATCACTGCATAACCGCGGACAACGGGGAAACCGGACTGGAAATCCTTAGAACCCATCCGATTGATGTTGCCATCACGGATATCAATATGCCGGGCATCAGTGGCGTGGATCTTCTGAAAAAAGGGCGGAAAATTACAAATGCGGATTTCATCGTGATCACCGGCTATGTTGAAGATTTCAGTTATGAGACCCTTATCGCAGAGGGAGCCAGCGATTTTATCTACAAGCCCATCAGCAACAAGGAGATCCTGCTGCGCTTCAAGCGCGTGCTGCGGGAACGATTCCTGTTAATGGAACGCGAGCGGATTAACAATGAGCTGGAAAACAGCAATCAGCAGCTCTCAAAATACGCCAAGGAGCTCAGGCTGGCCCTTTCAGATCTTAAAACCACTCACCATGAACTACGCTCCGCCTACCTGGACACCATCAACCGGCTGGCCCTGGCGGCGGAGTTCAAGGATGAGGATACGGGCGATCATATCATGCGGATGAGCGAATACTCCGCGCTTATTGCCGAAAAATACGGCCTGGATGAGCGCCAGGTCAATAATATCCGCTATGCCTCCCCAATGCACGATATCGGAAAAATCGGGATTCCGGATAATATTCTGCTTAAACCCGACCGCCTGACGAAAAAAGAATTTGAAATCATTAAGACCCATACCACCATCGGGGCCTCAATCCTCACC
>JAGYOT010000426.1 GCA_018399455.1 Desulfobacterales bacterium | reverse complement strand
TCTGTACAAGGTTGTAAAACACCCGGTTCAGCCGTCTGTCAAACACAAAGGCCTCCACCAGAAACTGAAGCATGCCTGCCAGGTTGTCTGAGGGGGCTGCCTGGGGGTCCAGATGTTTTTCGAAGATTTCCGAATAGTAAACTGTCAGCCCGGCCAACAGGGCATCCACGATGTCTGCCTTTTTTTCGAAATAATAATGAATAACTCCATGCGGCACACCCGCCTTTGCGGCGATGCGCTTTATGGTTATGGTTTCATGGCCGTTTTCAGCCAGACAGTCAAAGAGGGCCCAGAAAATTTGTTCCCGTTTTTGGGCAACTTTGGATTTTCGTGCCATTCTTTCCCTTTTTACCCCTGAATTTTTAGTTTGGTCAACCAACCTAAAAATATATAAACCCGTCGCAGCAGTCAAGGAATTTATCGATTATCTAAACAGTGCCCACACGAAAACCAGAATTCTTTGTTAAGATCAAGGAAGGCGAAAATTTTAACCGCAGACATACCCAAAGTATTTTAATGTCTTATCAAAGAAAACGTCTTTCCTTAAAACAAAAGTCGCGCCCCTTCCGCCCATCGCTCACACAAAAAAGGCGGGAATGCCCCGGGATATCAGATGATTTTTTCCAGGGCATCCTGCCTCGAAAAAATCCTTTTCCCCTTGTTAAAAATGGGTTTCGGTTTTAGCCGGCAGCTGTTTTACAGCCGGGAGGCGATTTCCCGGGCCCATCCAGTGATGGCCGCGTTTTCATCCGACGGATCGCCGTCGATTTTAAGGCCCGCTGCCACTTTATGGCCCCCCATGCTCTCCATTTTTTCCTCCAGCATGTCCACGGAACCGCAAAAATGGGTATAAGAACTGTCGCCCGGCGCAAACACGGCAAAATTGGCGCCATCCAGCTCACATCCGTCAAGTTTTACGTAAAAATCCGCAAAGTCCTCCTGAAGTTCCACCTCGTCATCGCCGTAGGCCGGGCATCCCAAAAGGAGCACATCCTGTGGGCCGGAAAGATCCTCAACCGATGCGGCCGTCACCTCCCTGACCCCGGTTTCAAAACCGGCGGCATCCAGCTCCTGTTTGATGGCCTCGGCAATCATCTCCGTATTACCGGTTGTCGTACCGTAAATAATCAGCGCTTTTTTCATGCTCTCCTCCTGATAGTTTGCTGTTTCTTCTTTTGATGAGCACCCGGCTGCCGTCCGGCGCAATTTTAAAGCCGTTCTCGCCTTTGAAATAAAGCCAGTCCCGGCGAATGGGGGCGCTGCTCATATGATGTTTAAAAAGGCATACGCCCTCGGGGATAATTTTTTGAAGCCCTTCCGTATTGACAAATATCCGGCCGCAACCCGCGCTGTTTAACCTGATGGTCTTAAGCAGTTCCCAGGCGCAGCGGCCATTGAAGTCACCCATCAAAAACACATGCAGGTTGCCTGCACTGCAACGTGAGTTGATACAGAAGTCTCGGTCCGGATCTTCCCTTTTCATGCCTCCCCCCTTTTTTTCCTTTAGACATTCCGAACGCCTCCCTTTAATGCAAAACAACTCCAGCATTATTTATGGGGCTTGCCAAAAAGCAAAAAATCAAAATTGTTTTTGGTTTCAATATAACTTTTAGTTAGCTAATTAAATATGAGCTGTCTAACGATTCAAGCCATAAAATTAGCGATAAAGGACAAAATGAACCGGTGGCGATGGAACTTGTCCGGAAATACAGCCAGGCGGCCTAAAAAAAATATAACGTATATTTCCGGATAAGAAGGACAGGATAGAGGTTCTTAGGCGAGTGCACCGGGGCAGCCGGCTTTTCACAAAGTGCCCGGAATTTCAGGCAGCAGGGATGGTTATCGGATTTCAGTCAGGGTCATGGGGAAGGTGTTGGGATAGCCCCTCAGTTTTGGCATAATGCAATAAAAAGGCCGGGACGGCTTGCGACGTCAACGCGCAGAAGCCTGCCCCGACCGTTTTTTGGAGACACTGTAATTCTTTGGAGCCGCAGGAGAGAGTCCCCTGAGTTGAGATTCTCTGACTCCATTCTTCAATAAAATATTTGGAATCAGGAAGACCTGTTTCTCAAGCGACCAATGGCTAATCGAAGGCTCGTCTGCATCCTTCCGAGCGCCTGGGCCAAATGCCCGATCTCATCCTTGGAGTTGACATCAATGGCGACATCCATATCGCCGAGGCTCATCTGCTCAGCGGCATCCGTCAGACTCATAATGGGCTTGGTGAAACGCCTGGCCAAAATCCATGCAATCAAAACCACGCACACCACTGTGACAATAAGAAGGATAACGGCAAAACGCTGGATGTCCTTGAGTGTTTGAAATATTTCCGTATGGTCCTGCTGGACGGCGAGAGCCCATCCTAAATCATTGCCACGCACATGCCCGAAGGCTTCATTGCCGCTTTGATTGACAAAACTCATGGTCGTAGGTCTTCCCTTTTGCCGGAGAGCCCTTACCAGCGGGTGATCATTTAGATTTTTCTGGGTTTTAACATACTGATCCTTCTGATGAGACACCACTTTCCCCTTTTCGTCTACCAGAAAGGCGAATCCCGTGTTCCCCCTTTTCCAGGCGGCAACACTTTGTGATATTCTGTCGATACTCATGGCGGCCGCCATCACCCCTACGGTGTTGCTGCCGGACT
>JAGYOT010000425.1 GCA_018399455.1 Desulfobacterales bacterium | reverse complement strand
AAGCAGTCTTGAGGCGGGCCGCTTCCGAAAGGATTTTTTTTACCGCATCCATATTCTGCCCATCTATCTGCCCCCCCTTAAATCAAGAAAAGAGGATATCCCCCTTCTGGTGAATCACTTCGTGAGCGATTACTCCAGAAGTATTATGGGTTATAAATGTCCCTTATCGGGATATTTGTACCCCAAATCTTATTTTTCGCATTAAATCAAAGTATTAAAAACATATAATACCGTATTGAGACAAAAATATCCCACTTGTCTAAACGCGTTTATCCATGCGACCATGCGGCGGGGAATCCATAACCTCCCGAATCGGTGATATATTTTTATCTTTCCGGGCAGTGGCACATCTATTGCCTCAATCATTATCTGTTCAATACGGATGCCTGCGACATCACAGAACAGCCGATACTCTCCTTCTGACTCCCACCGTCGTAAAATCGGCGTCAAATTCTGTGCCGTCGGCTCCGGCAATCCACGGTAGAGGTTCTCTCAACAATCCTTAATCTTTGCAAAGGAGGTCTCATGGCAGCTCAAGGTCAAGGAAATCCAGCAGTGGTCGGTCTGGCCGGCTTCGGTATGACGACGTTGATCCTGCAGTTTCACAACCTGGGATGGTGCGGGGTCGGGCCGGTACTGGCGCTCGCATTCGCGTTCGGCGGTGTGGCCCAGCTTGTTGCCGGTTATCAGGAATTTAAATGCGGCAACAATTTCGGGTACAGCGCCTTTGTCTCCTACGGCGCTTTCTGGATCGCCCTGGGCATCGTCTGGATGCTTAACCATTTTGGCGTCTAATACCCTCAGCCACGCCGATGTCGGCTTTTTCCTCGTGGTCTGGACGCTTTACACCGCCATGATGTGGGTTGCCGCCATGCGCATCCACGCTGCCATGGCATCCACGTTTACGCTGCTGCTTCTCGGTTTTGTCGGTCTCGATTTGGCGCATTTCGGCTATCCGGCCCTGACCAAGCCAACGGCCGTCATATTGATCCTTTGTGCTTTAAACGCCTGGTACATGATGGCCGCCGCCATCTATGCGCAGGTCTTCGGCAAACAGGTGCTCCCTCTTGGGAAACCCTGGATCAATCCGGCGCCTGAATGGGTATCTCAACCTCAACCGGCCAGAAAGGCGGCCTAAAACAAAAAAACGGCAGGAAACGATTGTTATCATGCAGGAGGAAATGTCAAATCATCAAGGAGGCGTTCATGGCCAATTCATACGACATCGCATTTTCGACTTCGATTAATGATCCGGAAACCTTCTGGGCTGAAGCAGCAAAGGACTGTTACTGGCATAAGCGATGGGACAAAGTGCTCGACGACAGCAACAAACCTTTCTATCGCTGGTTTACCGGTGGCGTGGTCAATACCTGTTACAATGCCCTGGACTACCATATTGAAAAGCGGAATTAATGAAAAATTACGACCTTTCCTGCTTTAAAATCCTTTTCCTGGCCGGGGAACGCTCTGATCCGGATACCATCCAGTGGTCGGAGAGGAACCTGAAGGTTCCTGTCATCGACCACTGGTGGCAGACGGAGACGGGTTGGGCCATTGCCGCTAACTGTATGGGGCTTCACCAGTTTCCCGTTAAATACGGGTCGCCCACAAAACCCGTCCCGGGCTGGAACCTGCAGGTGGTAGATACCAATAACCAACCGGTAGCACCCGGGGAAATCGGGGCACTGGTGGTCAAGCTGCCTCTTCCCCCCGGGAGTCTGCCCACACTGTGGCAAAACGATGACCGCTATGTCGAATCTTACCTGGAAGAATTCCCGGGCTACTACAAAACCGCAGATGCCGGCTATATCGATGATGAAGGCTACGCTTATATCATGTCCCGCACCGATGACATCATCAACGTGGCCGGACACCGCCTGTCCACCGGCGCCATGGAGGAGGTCCTGGCCGACCATCCGGACGTGGCGGAATGTGCTGTTCTGGGCGTAGCGGACACACTCAAGGGCCAGGTCCCCATCGGGTTCCTGGTGCTCAATGCCGGCGTGGACCGCGACCATACGGAAATCGAGAAAGAGGCGATTAAGATGGTGCGAGATCGGATAGGACCGGTGGCTGCCTTTAAAACGGCCATTGTCGTAAACCGTCTGCCTAAAACACGCTCAGGCAAGATCCTGCGAGGAACCATCCGGAAAATCGCCGAAAAAACATCATATGACCTGCCGGCCACGATTGACGACCCAACCATTCTGACCGAGATGGAGGCAGTACTCAAAGACGTCGGATACGCCACAGCCTGACCCCCTTCAGGCAAGGATCTTAAAAACGCCGGATGCTTATGTGACCTGGCGTTTTTAAGATTCGTGGTTTTTTCCTTTCCCGGAAACGGGGGTATTGAAAAAATGGAGGAATGAGCGTATGAAATAGGTTATGAATATCTTGAAACTGGCCTCTGACCGCCGTCAGGAATTAATCGCCATGCGACGGCATTTTCACAAATTCCCCGAACCCGGGTGGCAGGAGTTTAGAACCGCCGAAACCATACGAGCGGCCCTCAGTCGTCTGGGAGTTGCTTTTGCGCCGATCCCGCCCACAGGCATTGTGGCCACGATTCAGGGGGATCAACCGGGCAAAACCATAGCCCTCAGGGCTGATATGGATGCGCTGCCTCTGACGGAAAAAAACGGGCATGACTATGTTTCCAGA
>JAGYOT010000424.1 GCA_018399455.1 Desulfobacterales bacterium | reverse complement strand
TAATCACGGTGTAGATTTCAAGCCGACCGAGCAGCATGCACCAGATTAAAAGCCATTTGCCCAAGGCCGGGATCTCCGCATAATTGCCGATCGGCCCGACCAGACCCAGGCCCGGCCCGATATTGCCAATAGAAGCGGCAACCGCTGAAAACGATGTGACAAAATCCACGCCAAGCCCGGCCAAAAGCAGGGAGCAGAGACCGAACAGCCCCATATAAAGCGCCAGAAAACCCAGAATACTTCCGATCACCTGGTCTGAAACCGTTTTTCCGCCGATTTTTACCGGAGCTACCGCATGAGGATGCACCAGGGTAAACAGCTCTTTATAGCAGTATTTAAAACAACACATAATCCGCATAAGCTTCATACCGCCGCCGGTTGACCCGGCAGACGCTCCAGCGAACATGCAAAGCAAAAGAATCAGCTTTGACATGGCCGGCCACTGGTTGTAATCGGCTGTGGCAAATCCGGTAGTGGTCAAAATCGAAATCACCTGAAAACTACCGTAACGAAGAGCGTTCCAAACGGATGCATAGACTTCGCCATATACATTCAGGCTGACCACAATAACCAGAATCCCTGTAGACGCCAGATAAAACCGGCATTCCGGGTCCCGCCAGAAGGCAAGCGGTTTTCCTTTAAGCATTTGGTAATGAAGGGAAAAATTGATGCCGGCCAGCAGCATGAAAACCATAATAACGAGATCAAAGTAAAGGCTGTCGTAATGGGCAACGGACAGCCCTCGCGTTGAAAATCCGCCGGTAGGCATGGTGGTAAAAGTGTGGCAAAGGGCATCAAAAAGCCCCATTCCCCCAAGAAATAAAAGCAGGAGTTCAACCAGGGAAATCAGCACATAAACCTTCCACAGGGTCTTGGCCGTATCTCTGACCCGGGGTTTCAGCTTATCCGGTACCGGGCTGGGGACCTCAGCCTTGAACAACTGCATCCCGCCTACTCCCAAAAAAGGAAGAATCGCCACAGACAACACAATGATCCCCATCCCGCCCAGCCACTGGATGAGACTCCGCCATAGAAGAATTCCACGCGGGGCCGCCTCGATTTGCGTCATCACAGAAGCCCCGGTTGTGGTAAAACCGGAGACAGACTCAAAAAAAGCGTTTACGAAAGTCTCAAAAACACCGCACAAATAAAACGGCAAGGCTGCAAACAAGCCAACGGCCGTCCAGCCAATGGCCACAATGGCCATGCCTTCCCGCTGGCTGATATGCTCCAACGGGCCGGTGCGTAACCCAAGGTAGAGCAGGCCGCCTGCCATAACCGTGATTATCATGGACTGCAAAAGGGCGCATAGGCTGCTGTCACCGGCATACCAACTGTAGATCAACGGAAAGACCATGATCAGGCCGAGAAAAAAGATCAGGATCCCGATCAGGTAAAAAACAACCCGCCAGCGCACTAGAAAAACTCCAGTTTTACAGTCAGAATCTTTTCAATTTTATGAATCACCTGCCGTTTTGCAAAAATGATAATCCGATCATGGGGGGCGATAATGCTTTCACCTGAAGGAATGATAATTTCATCCTGGCGGATAATACCAATGACCAGCGCACCCTGGGGCATGTTGGTCTCTTTCAGGGGACGACCCACAATATCTGACGTATCCAGGGCTTCCGCTTCCCAGACCTCAGCCTGTTCGTCCGAGATCGTCCGGGCAGAAAGGACCTTTCCCCGGCGGATATACTGCAAAATGGTGTCGATGGCAGACAGTCGGGGGCTGACCACCTGCTCCAGTCCGATGGTGGACATGAGGGGAAAATAACTGAACTTGGAGAGCCGCGTGATAGTCTTGCGGGCTCCCATCCGCTTGGCCAGAAGAGAGACCAGGATATTGGTCTCCTCGTCATCGGTCAGGGTGATCACAACGTCCATGTCCTGAATGTTTTCTTCAACCAGAAGACTCTGGTCAGAGCCGTCGCCATTGATGACCACAACCTTGTTCATCTGCTCGGCAAGTTCGGAGCAGCGCTGGGGAGCCTTTTCTATCAGCTTGGTATAAATGCCCTTTTTCTCAAGCGACTTGGCAAGACGAAGGCCCAGGCGGCCCCCGCCTACAATAAAAGCACGCTTTAACGGCTTGGACTCCTTGTCAAAGGCTTTCAAAATCCGGGTGAGCCCGGTTTCTTCGCTTATAAAATAAATAAGGTCGCCCGGATAAATCCGATCTTCACCGCCCGGAATAATCAGCTGCTCATTTCTCACCACGGCCGCAACCAAAACGCTTTCTTTGATTTTCTGGGGAAGATCCGAAAGCTTGAGCCCGGCCAGCCGGGCTCCCTGATCCAAATAGATTCCGACAAACTTCAAACGGCCATCGGCGAATTCGCCGACATCCACTGCGCCGGGAACGCTCATGAAGCGTTCAATGGTATGCACAACTTCTATTTCCGGGTTGATCACCGTATCAATATGCGGCGGCTGATCATAAAAGACCTGATGATAGTCGTCGTAGTCCTTCTGACGGATCCGGGCCAGTTTTTTGGTCGCCGGAGAAATGGTGTCCGCCATCAGGCAGGCAACCAGATTGGTCTCATCACTGTCCGTTACAGCCAGCAAAATTTCCGCTTCCTTAAGACCCGCCTCTTTGAGCACTACCGGGCTGCTGCCGGAGCCGACGACTGCCTCCACATCGATATTCTCAGAGACGCGGGCA
>JAGYOT010000423.1 GCA_018399455.1 Desulfobacterales bacterium | reverse complement strand
TCCAGGATTGGGTGCAGTCTTCGGATATCAGGCGGTTGACCAAAAGCTTTTTGGAAAGCGCCAGGCGCCGGATGGATTCCAGTTTTTCCGGATCATGCGGGATAGGGTCCGGCACCAGGTTGATAATCTCAAGGCCGGATTCGGTACCAAGGGAAAATTCGCAGTCAGCGATGGACATCACCTTGTCGGCAAACGGCACCTCCCGCTCCAGCTCGTCGCCGAGGGCCCGGATATGGCTGAGCACCTCAGGGGTAAAAGTATCCTCCACCTCCACCATCACAGCCACATAATCGTTGTTGCCGAATATGGCCTTAAACTCCTCGTCCGCAATTTTCAGCGGGGATTTATCCAGCATCCAGGCATCCCAGCCCGACTCGGGCTTGATTTTTGAGAGCCCGGATACGGCGATTGCAAGAGCTGCCAGAAATACCAGCAGATTGACATACCGGTAGCGGATAATCTGCCCGGCCATGCGGTAAAAAAACTGGTTGATGGTATCTATGGTAATCATTTGAACCCTCTTTTGTTCAAAAATAATATTTGAGTTTGGTCCATACCTGCGTATTGTCCTTGTACTGGCCGAAATCGCCTTCCCTGTCCCCGCTGAATATATCGGCGCCAAATGACAGGGTGCAGCCGTCGACCGGCTTGTAATCCGCACTCAACCGGGCCAGGCTGTCATGGATATCCAGGTCATAATAAAGCATGACCGACAAAGTGAGCTTTTCCCTGAAAAGATCCCTGGACAGGTTGAAGGTGGCGATCGTGGAATGGGCCGCGGCACAAAGCGCTGCCGAATGATCCCGGATACGCTCGTCAACCAGCTGGCAAAGAAGCGTCCACTGATTTCCGGGATACCAGTCCAGCCCCAAAAGCCATTGGATGCTGTCCTTTTTCTGAAGCGGACGCGCGGCCATGCGGGGCTGGTACAAACCGTCGCGCGTATATGCGGTCTCGCCCCGGATAACAAAATTTCTGTAAGGCAGGGAAAGCTCCAGTCCGTAGATATGACGCCGCTCATACGTGGCGGCCGCGCTCATCCCCGGGCCGGGGATCTCCGTAAACGCATAGACCGGAAAATCGTTCCAGGTATAGAAATAGGAAAACGCGCAATCCCAGCCGGGGAAGAAAAACGCGTACTTGACCGCGATTTCGCCGTTTTCAAGCTCCTTTTCAGGCTCATCCGAACCATCTATGGAAATATCCTCCCCCATGCCGCCCACCGCCCAGGGAGAGTCGGGCCCGGGCAATATCCCGGCCTCGAAAAACGGGATATAGATCAGTTCAGCGCTGCCGTATTTGGAAAACCAGCGCAGCTTCAGGGCATCGACCGCCACGCGGATCTCGTCAAAATCCCGGGTGATATACTCCGAATAGTCCGAAGGGCAGATATTGTCCGTGATCCGGACCCCGTCCGCATTGCCCCAGGTGATGATCTGCCGGCCCAGCCGCAGGTCCCAGACCGATGCGATATAATCCACATACGCCTCGTGAAGCTCGATTCCGGATTCATCGGCATTGACATGGTTTTCCGAAATATCGGCCGAGGCAAAGAGCTCAAAGCCGTCCTTTGAACTCCGTATTTCCGGGCGCAGCAATGTCTCAGAGGCCAGAAATTCATTGGGACTTTGGGTTTGCAGGCAATGGCGGCTCTCCAGGTAGCCGGAGACATCGACTGCCTGTTCCCCCAATTGCAGGGCCCAGCCGTTCTGAACCCAGAGAATGGCCGCAGCAACCGCAAGGCCGATCCACCCAGGACGAATCAACGCACAATGCCCCGGGATATGGTGGCAACGCTGAAGAAGCGGTCCGGCACACCGATGTTGTATTCCACCGCGTCAATATGCATGAGCGTTCGATGGTTTTCCCGGGTGTTGTCCATCTCCATCTGACGCACCGTCCAGATTCCGTCGACTTTCTCCAGGGCTTTGACGGAATAGGTTTTGATCAGCCCCTGGGCGTCATAATACTCGGCCTTGACCACCACCCGGGCATCCTTGCGGACCCATATCGTCTTGTTATCGTAGTAGTCCCCTTCACAGACCGGCACGGATTCAATCAGCCAGCAAGCGGCGCCATCCAAATCCTCCTCGCCGACCAGGGTATGGGTATCCTCATCCACGTTGCGGTCCCCCAGATCATCATAAGTGAAATCACTGCCCATGAAATACTCGTTGGTGGATTCCCCGGAAATCCGACGGACCTTTCTCAATGCCGGCATGTAAAGCCATTTGTCGTCTTCGCGCTCGATGGCGTCATACTCCCAGGAGAGAAAGGCGGTGCCTTCCACATCCGCCGGCTTTTGAAAATACATGAGCTTTTTGGTGTCCTTGCCGTAATCTTTCTGATAGGAGAGCATCTGCCGCACCCGCCTGCGGTCCCGGCGGTTAATAAGGGTCATCTCCAGCACGGATTTCCGGTCATCGCCATCCTCGCGTTCATCCACCATCACCATCACTTCCCGGCCGGTCACTGCCAAGGCCGGGGAAGGCCACAACCCCGCCGCCAGGATCGCCATGGCCAGGACCGCTGTCAGTCCGAATCCGCACTGTTTCATAAAAGCCTCTTTTCCATTTGCATTAGCAGTTTATGCTTGTTTTCGTGGTTTTTTATTCAGCTAACATTGTTAGCCGGATCAATTCTACTCCGGCAGGGATTAATAATGCTCCGAAAGG
>JAGYOT010000422.1 GCA_018399455.1 Desulfobacterales bacterium | reverse complement strand
ATACCAATGAAAAAGACAAGACCCATTATCATCGCCCTGATTGCTGTCCCCCTGATGCTGACCCCCGGAGCTTTTGCAAAGGGCTCTGGAGACGGCTCAGGCGCAAGTTACCACGGCTATGGCTTTTCTGAACAAGCCCGCTATAATATTGAAAATACCGGGAGCAGTGGATCTGCCGGGAGCTGCCGAATGATGGAAGCCGGGAAACCGATAGAAATCACCGGCACGGTTACTGAAGTCTGCAACCGGGGGCAGGGCCTGGAGATCGATACCGGCAGTGAGGTCGTTACTGTTTACGGCATCGGGCCGCTCCGGTATTGGGCGGGTGAAGATGTGGAGAGGCCGGCGGTAGATGAAGAGGTCGTCATTAATGCGGTTGAAGTGAGCTTTAGCGATGGAAGCACCAAATTAATCGCCACGGAAATGACGGTCAGGGGCGAAACCATTGACCTGCGCGACGAATCCGGGCTTCCCCTCTGGCGCGGCGGCAAAAATCGGCGCATTCAAAAATAAGGCTGCTTGGAATAATCCTTGTAATTTTTCACCGGCTTAATTTATCTTCGGATTTATGGAGAGCTTAGCGAACATCTTGATTGACGCACCGTTAGACAAATCAAAAAATGATCGAATGCGGCGTTTCGCGAAAATATTAATTCTTTTTCTGTGCCTTTGGGTTCTGACAGCACAATCCGTCCCGGCCATGGATGCCTTGCTGGGCGAGGTAGTGTCCATTGACCCGGAAAACCGCCAGATGGTCGTGTCTGTGGAACAACACGGCGTTATCGACGGCAGCCGGCAGGTTAATGTTTTTTACGATCAGCAGCGCCTGCCGGGCTTTGTGCAGCCCGGATCGGTCGTGCGCCTATGGGGTGACTATGCAGACGGCAACAACAGGGTCTTCAGACTCCAAAGCCTTCGAAACGGTGAAAGCCTTCATCATGGCCACGACTGTACGGGGGTTCGTTCTCGGCTGAAGCAAGGCCATCGCGGACATGGCATGGGGAGAAGTCATGGCGGCGGGCGGCATTGAGCCTATGGCGGTCCAATCCAAACCCGAAAAGCCTGAGACGGCGGAACCCGGAAAACAGGGACTATGGCCGTTTTTACGCTTTGCCCCGACATGGCAAGCCAATCTGCTCGTGTTCGGATGTCTGATCGGTGTCGTTCTGGCTCTGGTTTACTGGCAAATCCGTTCTTCTGAAGAAACCTTTGTCAGGCATGTCCGTAATCATGCCCGGCTGCTTGCCAGTGTGATCCGCCTGCAGGCCAATACGGCGGTCATGTCCAAAAACGCCATCGAAGCTGTCATGCAGACATTTTTAGGCAACACCGCCCGGTTTGTGGATTATCTGGATACGATTGCGCCTTTTACGTCGGATGAGCTGTCAGCGTTTGCCAAGGAAAGCGGCTTGGCCGGCATTGCTATCGCAGCGGCTGACAATCAGATTATACAGAGTCCCGGCGCATGGCTCCCGGATCAAACAGCGTTGCAGCAGCAGGGACAGGGTAGCCTTTCCTACAAACCGGAAAGAGCTCTTTATTATATTACGTTGCCCCGCCCTGAAGGCGGATGGATTCTGATCGGCTTCCAATCAGACAGGGTCAAACGCCTGCGACGGGAGTTAAGCCTGGATACACTGATGAAAACTCTCTCTGCAATGCCGGAAATCGAATACGTACGTATGGCACCGGCGGATAAGGATGTTGAGGGCAAGGGTCATCCGGTTATCGATTTTACCCATTATAAAGACCGGCAAATTGCAGAGGCCCGCATGCCTGCAGGGGACAAACATTTATTGCTTGGCCTGGATGCGAACCTATATTTCAACCGGGTCAATCAGCTCTGGGCTCAATTCTTTGTTATGGCCGGCATTCTGGCGCTGATCGGGATGGTGCTGTCATGGGGGCTTTACCGGTACCAGGCGGCCTATCTTCAACAGATTCGCAGATTTGAGCGGGAACTGGCAAAAGAGATGGAAGATGCTGCCCTGGGACGGGCGACCGCCTCCATCGCCCATGAACTGAGGAATCCTTTAAACGCCATCAGCATGGGGCTTCAGCGGTTAAACAAAGAAGCCGGGGGCCTGACGCGCGCCCAAACCGAGCTGATCGATTCTCTGCTGGTATCAGTCGATCGAAGCAACAAACTCATTCAAGACCTCAAGCAGTTTGCCGGCCCCATCACCCCAACCAGAGAGGCGTTATCCCCGGATGCGGTTATGGCGTCGCAAATCACCCTGTACGAAGATGATTTTAAAAAAAGGGGCATCGCTGTCGATTACAAACCTGCATTCACCGGCACTGTCATGGCGGACCCCGATCTTTTCGCCATTGCATTTGAAAATTTACTGAAAAATGCCGTGGAGGCCCAGCCCCATGGCGGCTATATCAAGATCCGGCTTGACCGGGAACCCGATACCGTGGTGATGACCATGGAAAATGCCGGTTTGGCGTTTGATAAGGACGAACTCCCAAAAATGCTTGTCCCCTATGTCACCACCAAAACCCACGGCTCCGGTCTCGGCCTGGCTATGGTCGACCGCATTGCAAGGGCCCACGGAGGATCGCTCGAGTTGGGCTCCCCGAGACAGGGGGAGATCAAAATCCGGTTGATTATTCCGCTACAGGGAAACATTTAGTTAGTGCCCGAACGAAAATCAGGATTTTTTGTTAAGAT
>JAGYOT010000421.1 GCA_018399455.1 Desulfobacterales bacterium | reverse complement strand
AAACTGACTTTTTACGAGTGCATCAATTATGCTTAGGCTGCAATTTGTTTAATGAAAGTCCAAACGGTTTAAAGCGGTTTGCTTTTTCAGCCGGCGCAGGGGCGTCTTGACCTGCCGGTGATGAAAGTACAGAACTTCCCGGTTACGGCGGTTCAAGAGACAAAACATGGCTTGACGAAAACGTCATGATTAGTTTAAAATAACTAATTTTAAATGTTTAGTGGAGGTATTGATGGCATCTTATGAGGCACAGGTCCGGGATGCGGCTGAATTCCTGGGGCGCCGCGTGACGAAGGCCGATATCGGCATCATGACAGGAACCGGACTGGGCGATAGCATTGGTGCGCTGAACGTAGACGCTGTTTTTGAATATCAAGAGATTCCTCATTTTCCTGTATCCACCGTTGAGAGCCATTATGGCAGACTCATGGCCGGAGAACTCAACGGTCAGATCATTCTTGCCATGCAGGGACGGTTTCATCTCTATGAGGGCTATTCCGCGCGGGAGGTCAGCTTTCCGATCCGTGTGATGCAGGCCATGGGCATCCATGTCCTGGTGCTTTCCAATGCAGCGGGCGGCATTAACCCGGGGTTTGTGCCGGGTGATATCATGCTTATTGCCGATCATATCAATTTAACCGGTGACAATCCGCTTCTGGGGCCTAATGTCGACGAATGGGGGCCCCGTTTCCCGGACATGACAGGTGTTTATGATACAAGCCTCATGCAGGTCTCTGAAACTGAGGCAGAAGCCTATGGCTTTGCATTAAAACGAGGCGTTTACGTGGGGCTAAAGGGACCCTCTCTGGAAACACCTGCGGAAACCCGGTATCTTAGGCGAATCGGGGGAGATGCCGTCGGGTTCTCTACTGTAACGGAGGCGATTACAGGCGCTCATGCCGGTATGCGTGTTCTGGGCCTGTCAACGATTACCAATATCAATGATCCGGACCATCCTGAGCCGGCAACGATGACAGCCATCATCGATGCCGCGCGGCAGGCTGCTCCCCGGCACGCCCGGATTATTGAGGCTGTTGCGCAGGAGCTCAAAGAAGCCCATGAACCCGATTGATATCTTGGTAACAAACGGTACCGTGCTCGCCATGGATCAGGACCATACCGTTGTCGAAAATGGAGCTGTGGCTATTTCGGGCGATCGTATTGCCGGCATCGGTCCGGCTTCAAGTTTTTCCAGCCATAACGTGGCTGAAGTCATTGATGCCCGGGGCGGGATTATCATGCCGGGCCTTGTCAATACGCATAATCATGCTGCCATGACCTGCTTCCGCGGGCTTGCCGATGATCTTGAACTGATGAGCTGGCTCCAGGACTATATTTTTCCTGCGGAAGCCCGTCTGACCGAGAAAAAAGTTTATCACGGGGCGCTTCTGGCATGTGCGGAAATGATTCTCTCCGGCACGACCTGCTTTGCGGACATGTACCTCTTTGAAGATGCTGTGGCCCGTGCGGCCAAAGAAGCGGGAATGCGGGCCGTGGTGGGCGAGGTGTTGTATGATTTCCCCTCGCCGAATTATGGCCCGATAGAAAACGGATTTTCCTATACGACCGAGCTGATTGATAAATGGCAGGGCGATGAGCTTATCACTGCCGCGGTGGAGCCGCATTCGCCCTATCTGTGTTCTCCGGACCTTTTGGTGGAGGCCGCGGCGGTTTCCGAAGCCAGTGATGTGCCGCTGATCATCCATGTCGCCGAGACCCGCAGTGAAACCGAGACCATTCGCTCAACCTATGGCAAAACCCCGGTTGCTCATCTGGGAGACCTCGGTGTGCTTTCTCCCCGCCTGGTCGCCTGTCACTGCGTTGATTTAACAGAAGATGACATTTTGCTGCTGCGGCAAAAGAACGTAAAGGTCTCGCATAACCCGGAGAGCAACATGAAACTGGCGGCCGGCATTGCACCTGTCCCCCGGCTTCTGGAGGCCGGGGTCTGTGTGGGGCTTGGAACCGACGGCTGCACCAGCAACAACAATGTTGATATGTTTGCGGAAATGGATATGGCCGCGAAGATCCACAAGGTCAACTGCCTGGATCCAACGGTAATGGATGCCCGCAGTGTTTTGCGCATGGCTACCATCGAGGGGGCGCGTGTGCTGGGACTGGACGGTCAAACCGGATCTCTGGAGACTGGCAAAAAAGCGGATTTGATTCTCATTGACACGAACAAGCCTCATCTTACGCCGATGTATCACATCGAATCTCATCTGGTCTATGCTGCAGGCGCCGGCGATGTGGCCGCCACAATTATCAACGGAAGGCTGGTGATGAAGGATCGGCATCTTCTGACCCTGGACGCCGAGGCGGTAATGGCAGAGGTTAATGAAATTGCAAAAGATATTCTCGGGGGGTGAGATCATCAGAGCAGGAGTCCATTCAAAGACAAGGAGCTGTGTTCTGCCGGACACGGGATACGGCTTTGCCGTGAGAGGCAGGCGCCTTGGCGCCTCCGGTTTTATGCTGGTAATATGGGTCGGTATCTGTGTTGCGGCCGCTTCCCCGGCCTTTGCCGGGTCCGGAACGTCTGTATCGGGTCCGCCTCATGAATCCGAATTTAGCGAATTTGCCGAGTTCGAAGAATTTGACAAGGACTCAGGCCCTGAGGTATTTGATCCGTTAAGCGGATATAACCGGGTTATGACCCGTTTCAATGACCGCTTGTATTTCTGG
>JAGYOT010000420.1 GCA_018399455.1 Desulfobacterales bacterium | reverse complement strand
TGAGGCCCCGCTGGAGGGGCGTATCGGCAAAAGTTTTTATAAAAAGGGCGACCTGGTCAGTCCGGCCTCAAGGCCGCTGGCGGAAATCGTGAGCGTGGATCCCATCCGGGTGGTCTTTTCTGTCAGCGAAAAACAGCTCGACATTATCCAGAAGGCCTTTATCGATGCGAAGGCCGAAAAGGGCAAGGGCGTTTTAAAGGTGCAGATCGAGTTTCCGAACAAGACGAAATATTCGCAAAGCGGACGCATCGCATTTGTTGACAATAAAATGGACCCGGATACGGGAACCATTGCGGTCTGGGCCCGGTTTGACAACCCAAAGGGACGGCTGGTTCCCGGGGAATACGTCAATGTCTTTGTCCGCTCCGCCGAGCCGGATATGCAGCCCGCGGTTGCCCAGCGGGCAGTGCAGACGGACCGGGAAGGCGACTTTGTCTATGTCGCGGATGACACCAACACGGTGAAAAAACGCCGGATCCGGATTGGTCCGGCATTAGAGGACCAATTTATTGTCGAATCCGGCCTCAGCAAGGGGGATCGGGTCATCGTCCAGGGGCTGCAGAAGGTGCGTCCGGAAATGAAGGTGAAGACCCGCAGCGATGAAGGACCTGCAGCAGGAAAGAAAAAGGACAGCTAAGCCATGATTTCGAAAATATTTATCCAGCGGCCCCGGCTGGCAATGGTCATATCCATCGTGATCACCCTGTCCGGGCTCATTGCTGTTTTCGCCCTGCCGGTGGCAGAGTATCCCTCCATCACCCCGCCGGTCATCCGGGTGAGCGCTGCATATCCGGGCGCCAGCGCCGATGTCGTCAAGGATACCGTGGCCGCCCCGATTGAACAGGAGATGAACGGCGTCGAGGATATGCTGTATATGCATTCGAACTGCAGCAACGATGGCAGGTTCTCCCTGGAGGTGACCTTTGATGTGGACTCCAATCCGGATATCGACCAGGTCAACGTCCAGAATAGGCTGCAGCTTGCCAAATCGCAGCTCCCCCAGCAGGTCGTCGATCAGGGCATTGATGTGCGCCGGCGTTCTTCGGACATGCTGGGCGTGGTCTCTTTTACGTCGCCTGACGGCAGTCGGGACCGCCTGTTTATCAGCAACTATGTGAGCCGCACGATCAAGGATGCCGTGCAGCGCATTGACGGGGTAAGCGACGTCTATATATTCGGGGAGACGGAATACAGCATGCGCATCTGGATGGATCCGGATAGGCTGACCGCCCTTGGGATGAACCCCGATGAAGTCATTCAGGCCATCCGGCAGCAGAACATCCAGGCCACGCTGGGCTCGGTCGGCACCGCCCCCAGTATCCCCGGCCAGGAGATGCAGTATACCCTAAACGCCCATGGGCGTCTTAAGGATCCGGAAAAATTCGGCGATATCATCATCCGGGCCAATGAAAAAGGGGGCCTGGTGCGGGTCCGGGATGTGGCCCGGGTGGAGCTGGGCAGCAAGGACTACAGCGCTTTCGGTAAATTCAGCGGTCGTACGGCCATTAACATGGCGCTTTACCGGTCCTCTGATGCCAATGCGCTCGAGGCCATGCAGGCGGTGCGGGCGGAGCTTAAAAACCAGGCCGAACGGCTGCCCGAAGGCATTACCTACGTCATTCCGTATGATACCACAGAATACGTAAAAGAGGCGATCCATGAAATTGCATTTACCCTGGGACTGACCTTTCTGCTGGTGGTCCTGGTCATTTTTATTTTTCTGCAGAATATAAGGGCTACGCTGATCCCGGCGGCCGCCGTACCGGTCTCCATCATCGGTACATTTGCCGCTTTGCTGGCCCTGGGTTTTAACTTAAATACCATCAGCCTGTTTGCCCTGATTCTGGCCATCGGGCTGGTTGTGGATGACGCCATCGTGGTGGTGGAGAATGTCCATCGCATCATGGAGGAGGAAAATTTAGGGGCAAAGGAGGCGGCCATCAAGGCCATGACCCAGGTGACCGGTCCGATTATCGCCACTACTTTGGTGCTTTTGGCCATATTCGTGCCTGTTGCCTTTATGCCGGGCATTACGGGCCTCCTTTACAAGCAGTTCGGCGTTACCCTGTGTGTTTCCGTACTGATCTCCTCCATATGCGCCCTGACCCTGAGCCCGGCGCTCTGTGGGGTTCTGCTGAAAGCGACCAGACCCCACAGACGGGGGCCGTTCGGCTGGTTCAACACATTTTTGGGCGGCACACGCAAGGGCTATATCGCTGTTGTGGGCTGGTTGATCCGACACCTGGGCGTCGGCCTTTTGTTTTTCCTGATTGTGGCTGGGGGTGCATGGCTTTTTTCCGGGCATATTCCAACCAGTTTCCTTCCCCAGGAGGATAAAGGGGGCTTTCTCATTGACGTTGAACTCCCGGAGGGCGCCACCCTTCAGCGGACCGATCGGGTTACCGCACGGGTAACAGAAAAACTGCTGGATATGGCGGGCGTGGAATACGTGCTGGCGATCAACGGGTTCAGCCTGCTAAGCGGAAAGGCTGAAAACGTAGGATTCGTCATTGCCGACTTAGACCCCTGGGAAGATCGCCAGGCGACGGAGCTGCATATAAACGCACTGGTGCGCAAGGCCGCCATGGAGTTAAACGCCATAACCACGGCCACTATCCGTCCATTTATACCTCCGCCGATTCATGGGCTGGGCGCACCCAGCATAGGCGTAATCGGGATGATCTGTCCAGACCCCAG
>JAGYOT010000042.1 GCA_018399455.1 Desulfobacterales bacterium | reverse complement strand
GCCCGTACCAGTCATCCAGCGGGTTGCCGGCAGCCCCGGAGCAGTCTGAGCTTTTTCTGCGCCACGAGAATGCTGAAAAGGCAGACAACGGAGACGAGATCGGCCCAGAAAAGCAGTTGAAGCGTTGAGAGATGCCGAAGCGACAGTTTAAATGCCGAAGCCACGGTAGACCATATCATGACCGCCGCTAAAGCATTTAAATAGGCCTTTTGCTGTCGTGTCATGAAAGCCGCTCTACCCCTCCCTTCGCCCCGTCAATTGCACAACCCTGAAATCTGAAGCCGCAGCGTATGATTTTTTAGCAGAGATCACCGAGCAGGGCAACCTTTCCCGGAAGATTTTATGATTTTGGAATTTACATTCAATCCAAAATCTGTAATTTCTTTTAACGAAAGACGACCGGTGTCCATCCACAAGTTCGCCGTCTGCGGATGGACGCGACCTGACAACGAACAACGGATATATTCACGGAGGCCACCCAAGGATGACCGAAAACGCCCCTTCTGACGTCCATCCCACGCATTATCGCATTGAACTCACCCCTGACCTTTCCAGGCTGGATTTCTTCGGCCGGGTCCGGATTAGTTGCTTTGCCGAAGCGCCCGCACAAAAAATCAATCTCAATATTCTTGACCTGGCGGTCAAGCGCTGTGCCCTTGCAACAGAAGGAGATGCGGCAATAACCTGCCCGTATCACGTTGATCCGGAAGCGGAGCGCCTCGGAATCGAGCTGCCCGAAGCCTTGGAAGGCGAATTTGAAATCCAGATCGATTACTACGGCGATATCAACCGTTCAATGGCCGGATTTTACCGCAGCCAGTACACAATGAACGGCCGGATACATCCGATTGCCGTCACCCAGTTTCAGGAAAGCGATGCCCGGCGGGCGTTTCCGTGCATGGATCAACCTGGCTGCAAGGCCTTTTTTGAAGTGGCGCTCACGGTTGACGAAACGCTCCAGGCCATCTCCAATATGCCGGTGCGCTCCCAATCATCAGCAGGAGAGGGGAAAAAAACTGTCCGGTTTGAAAAAACGCCCAGGATGTCGACCTACCTCCTGTTTTTCGGGGTCGGGGATTTTGAATCCCGGCCCGGAGAAAACGATAAGCGGGTCCGCGTTGTCTGGCTGCCCGGTATGGCCGAGGAAACGGCCTACGGCCTGGAATTCGGCCAAAAAGCCCTTGACTACTGCGAATCCACTTTCGGCATTCCCTATCCCCTGCCCAAACTGGATCTCATCGCAGTGCCGGACTTCGCCTTCGGCGCCATGGAGAACTGGGGCGCCATCACTTTCAGAGAAAATCTGCTGCTCTATAATCCGGCGATCACCAGCGCCGAGTCAGAGGAACGGATCTGTGAAGTCATTGCCCATGAAATCGTCCATCAATGGTTCGGGAACCTGGTCACCCCTTCGGACTGGGCCTATCTCTGGCTGAACGAATCCTTTGCCACTTATTTCGGTTTTGGCGCGGTCGCCCACTACCATCCCGACTGGCAGATATGGGAGCACTTCCTGGCTACCGAGACCGAACCGGCCATGGCCCGGGACGCCCTCACCGACACGTCCGCCATTGAAATCAGCGGCGGCAGCCACGTCGTCATAAACAGCAGCACCGCCCCCATCATTTATAGCAAGGGCGGCAGCATCCTACGGCAGATCCGGAGTTACCTGAATGAGGAGGCCTTTCAGGCGGGTTTGCGTAAGTATTTGACCCGTCATGCCTATTCCTGCACCGTCAGCCGGGACCTGTGGACGGCCCTTGAAAGCGCTTCCGGCCAGCCGGTCAGCCGTATCATGGAGACCTGGGTGGAGACCCCGGGCCATCCCCTTCTGGTTGCGCGCCGCGAAAACGACCGATTGATCCTCCGGCAGAAACGGTTTTCCTATCTTCACCGTCCGGATTCCGCGATATGGCCGATTCCCCTCCTTATCCGTATCTTTGACGCGGACGGAACCTCCCGGCTTCTTACGGAAATGATGGACACCGCAGAGATGGAAATTCAAATCGGGGAGCAGGCAAGCGGCTATAAGATCAACGACGGCCAGAGCGGCTTTTACCGGGTGGCCTACGATGATCCGGCCAATGTTGAGACCCTCTGCCGCCTGGCAGAGCAGAACAAACTGACGGCAGTGGACCGATGGGGGTATGAAAGCGATGTTTATGCGCTGGTCAAAGCCCGCCAGTACAGCATCGATCAATACCTGAAGTTTCTTTCAGCCTACCGGCAGGAGCGCCATTCGCTTGTCCTGTCCGGGATTTTCGGGCATTTGTTCGAGCTTTTCCTGATCCTCAAGGCTCCTGAAAGGGACAAGGCCGCTCACCTGGCCAGGCAATGGGTCGGCGAAACTGCGCATCGACTGGGGATCACACCGGCAGGAAATGAGCCTCACGGGCTGCTTCGCTTACGCCGGCAGGTGCTTCACCTGGGTGCTTTCCTGGACAGCCCGGAAGTGAAACCCTTGGGTGTGGAGGCCTTTGGAAGGCTTATGGAGTCAACGCCCGTCTCCCCGGATGTCCGTCAGGCGGTCATGCAGATCGGGGCCTGGACATCCGGCAAAACCGCCTTTAACTGGCTGGTCCGGCAGATGGGACTTGCATCCAGCGAGCAGGACCGCATCAACATTCTGACCGCCCTGGGCTGCTTCAGGGAAACCGAAGTCATCGAAAAAGCTTTGGATTATATCCTGACAAACACCCCGGATCGCAACAAGTTCATCCCGGTCTCCCAGATGAGCCGGAACCCCCGGGCCGTTTCTCTCATGTGGGACTGGTATATCGGGCACCAGGAGGACCTGGCCGGCATTCATCCCATCATCCGCGAGCGGATCATCGGCGCCATTGTACCAACCTGCGGGCTGGACCGGTTTGAAGAGGTAAAAGCCCATTTTGACACGCACCTCTCGAAAACCGACCCAACCGCCCCGGTCGTCCGGATGGCCCTTGAAAAACTCGAAATCAATCAGATGATAAGGGATACGTATGGGGAAAAATAAGTTGTTCAACTCCCGACCGTTGCTTTGACTCCCATTTTCAACAACAAACACTTCAGCGATTCTATATATTGCGCTGATGGCGGCTTCGCCTTGGGTATTAAATATTCCCGGCCGATCTGGTAACTCTTTGAAACGCCGCCTTCATGATAAGGAAGAAGAGAAACTTTTTCGGCACCGACTGCTTTTGCTAATTTACCAATCTTTTCAATCTCCTCGGCCGAGTCATTCAGGCCTTCGATGAGCGGCACCCTAAGCCAGATGTTCGAGGCTTTTGCCACCTCACGTAAATTGGACAAAATGGCTTTATTGCCAACCCCTGTGAGTTTTCGGTGCGTTTCATCATCCAAATGCTTAATATCGAAGAGAACCAGATCGACGTATGGCAGGATTGATTTGATCACCTCCCTTGATGCAAACCCTGTTGTATCCAGTGCAACATGGTAACCAGAATCTTTGCATACTGGCAGCAGTTTCATGAGAAATGCATGCTGCAACAGCGGCTCACCCCCCGAAATTGTGACGCCTCCTCCGGAATTTTTGTAAAACAGGGTGTCCCTGGCAACTTCCTTGATGATTTCAGCCACGGTCATATAATCCCCGCAGCGATTCAGAGAGCTATACATGCAGGCCTCAACACACCTCAGACACTGGTTGCATTTGCTCCAATCGATTCGCCTTCCCGAATTTTCATCAATGGAAATCGCCTTCAAGGGACAAACCGCGACACACTTTCCACATGCGGTGCAAGTCATGTCCCTGACGATTAGGGTTTGACGATAATCTTGAGATTCAGGATTAGAACACCACAAACACCTTAGGGGACACCCCTTAAAGAAGACTGTCGTCCTGATTCCCGGGCCGTCATGAACACTGAAGCGTTGGATGTTAAAGACTAAACCCTTATCGCCTGAATCTGTCATGACTTTCTCCTAGTTGCCAAATCCACATACCCCCAGCAAGATCACCGAGAATATTATTCAAAGGTTTGCTCCGTTCGTCTGATTATGGAATCCTGCAACCCTTTGCTAAGATCAACAAAGTAAGCACTATAACCGGCTACCCGAACAATCATGTCCGAATAATTCTCCGGATGCTTTTGGGCATCAAGCAGGGTTTCCTTATCCACGACATTAAACTGGATGTGACTGATTTCCATATCGCCCCAGGTTCGCAAATAACTTACAAAAACATCTCTCATGTCGCCTTCGAGCATGGATGGAAGGAACTTCTGGTTTAGGAGATGGTTATATGTTTTTTCCGTGTCAATCTTTGCTGCAGATTTCAATACAGCCGTAGGTCCCTTGAAATCACTTCCTTGTGATGGCGACAGCGTCGCATCGGAAAAGGCATCGGCATTTTTGCGTCCATCCGGTGTGGCCGGCGTGTGGTATGCAAGCCCGTATGTTGCGGATACACCGCTTCCATCGCCGCGCAATGGATTCCCGAAGCGGTCGGAAAATTCAGCAAGCACCGAAGAAGTGCCATAGTGAACATCTCGAGCCATCAAATCCACATACTCGTCGTCATTCCCATACTTTGGGGCATTAATACATGCCTGTCTTATCTCTTCATGACCTTCCCAATTTCTGTCCATAATCTCAATCAATTCAGGAAGCGTTACCAATTTATTCTCAAAAACGACCCTTTTAATTGCTGAAAGGGAATCCACCACATTTGTCGCACCAATAATTACAACAAAATCATGGACCATAGAGGGATACGCCCACCTCCGCGTATCCCTTCCCTTCTCAATACACCCCTCAAGTACAGCCGAATAGAAGGGCCGAGGGAGGTACGTTTCGTAAAGAGAACGGCATATGTTCTCAATCTTGGTCATCCGGCCAAAGAAAAACCGAACTTGGTCCAGGTACGCAGCCAAAATATCATTAACAGAGCTGAACTCTGCAGGATCCGGGGTCTTTGCCCCCCATTGTTCATTGTTCTCCGGATTTATTCCACTGTGAAGCGCCCACCATAAACATTTGGGAAGAACGAGGGCGCCATGAGCTCTGCGTGCAATGTTTTTTCCGGGGATTTCGATGTATACGCACCCCGTAACGGCATAATCCCGTGCATCCTCCAGAGGAACATCCCACTTACGTAATGTTGGAATTAGGCCCTTGTCATTAAACATCGACGGATAACCAATCCCTTCGTGCATTACTTCGGCTGCTTTATGAAGTAATTTGTCCGGCGTACCTTCATGATATCGCATTGCGATGCTGGGTTCTAGTGTTTTCATTGATTGGGCGGTCTCAAGGACCAGGTAGGTCATCTCATTCGTAATATCATTGCCATCCTGGTCGACGCCACCCACCGTAATTGCTTGAAGCGATTCCACACCTCCGTAAATGCCGGAGAGCATCGGTGAGTAGACAAGACCCAATTCGTGAAATTTCACCCATAGCAACTGCAAAATTTCAAGCGCCTCTTCCCGCGTCAATCTGCCATCGCTAATATCCTGTTCATAATAAGAACCGAAGATCTTGTCGAATCTAACCCCAATTCCTAGTGTAGAATATTCTACATAGCGTCCAACATGGATAAAGAAAAACGATTGAAGCGCTTCCAAGAAGGTCCGCGGCGGGTTTTCCGGTACCCATTCGCACGTTTCAGCTATCTCCAGAAGTCTTTTTTTATGCTCTGCCTCAACAGTCCGGGCAGCCATCTCCCTCGCCATGACAGCATAACGGTTGGCAAATCGGATTAAGGCCTTCAAGGCAATAATGGCCGAATTCAAAAATTCCTTTTGTTCGAGATAGTCCGCCGGCACAACAGTATCTATTTCAGCCAACCGTGTTTCTGCTTCTTGGATAATGCCTTTTAGCCCGACCCGGAATATCATTTCGTAATCCGGGATGCCCAGTTCAGACCAATGGGTCCAAAGAAATGTTCCTTCATATTTCCAGTACTTAAGAATCGGGCCGGTGAAAAGCGTCTGCTGTCGGTCACTCATTGATTTGCCTTTCCAGTAATCGATCATCGCTTTCAGCTCAGACCGTCCCTTTTCATCAAGGAGAGATTGACCTTCCTTGCCTCTGACAATTCGTTCCACAGAGCGCCAATTCATATCGATGCCAAAATACAGCCCTTGCGGAAAAGACACATTGCTTCCAACAATTCTTTCCCAGTCCTGTATGTATAGGTCCATGTTGGCCAGGATGTTTTCAAAAGCTTTAGCTCTTCGCATGATCATGGGTTTGCCGTCAGTCGCTTTGTAGCTTGCTGTCATAAGCCTCGACCGTTGTAAATCCAGCTTAATGTCCGGACGGTACATGCCTCTTTCAGCAGATTCATTGACGTCACCCCTGCGAACATTTCGGACCGCCTTGATTACCAGCCTACTTTTTATATTTTCTTTTATTTCAGCCATCAGTATCCTCCCTTTGTGAAATTCTTCGTAATACTGGGAATATTATCCATAAAATGAGAACTTATGCAAAGCAGCACCTAATTTAGAAAGTAAGTGCTCACTAATAAAAGGAAAAAAATTTTTCGCCGAAACCCTAAAATAAAATTTTTGACAGATTTGCATTTCGTTTCCTCTGTCTGACATAACCCGACAATGAATCTTTCCTAAATCGACATGCAGTCAAAAATTATACCTTGATACTTTCAATTACGTGATCAATGATTTTATTGACTGTGACTTCATCTATTTCTTTTTTCAAAGAAACCGTCTGGGCAATATTCATTAAAATACCGATACCGTCGATCAGCCATGCTATGGGTTCTGCTTCAATATCGTTTCGAATCGACCCCTGAGAAACGCCTTTTTTAATTACGGTTGAAATGAAATGAAAGTAGTATTGATGATCCTTTTTGATAAGATCACCAATTTCTTGATCGTTTACCTCGGAAATCGCTTGAAAATGAAGCTTCAATTGATCCGGATGAGTTTGCATTTGGTCATAATAAGACAATAATGCTTTCCTTAATATTTCCAGTGCGTCGGGTTCCTCCTCAAAAACTTTACTCGTAAAATTCTCTATCCGTTGCGACATATGCTGAAGGATATTAAGGAAGATTTCCTTTTTGGACGTGAAGTGCTTATAAAGCATTGCCTCTGAGATGTCAGCCCCCGCCGCGATTTCAGAGACCCGGGCTACTCTATAATTTGATTTTGCAAATACTTTAATGGCACTTTTAATGATTTTTTTTTTTCGTTCTTCGGCTGTAAGGCGCTCTCGGTTTTGTTTCATATCAAGTCCAAAAAGTTAGTGTTCACTAACTTATAAAAATGGCCTTTACCTGTCAACACTTTTTTTCATACACTACCGAGATTTCTGCCCAATTTCCCTAAAGAAGTCTCCGGACCTATTCTATTGCAGGTGCATAGCTTTTTCCGGGCACATTTCCTGGCAGCAGAAACAGGTGATGCAGGTGTCTGCCTCCACCAGGCTCAGAGCACCCACCGGACATTGGTCCACGCAAGCGCCGCATCCGGTGCATAACTCCGGGTCCGCCTGGGGCAGCAACCGGGCCCGGCTCTCAAGCACTTGCTGGAGCGCCGTATTTGAGGCCGATGCCTCGCCGCCAAGAGGCGGCAGCTTAAAATCCGGGACCGGCTCAGGCTCACCGGTGATCTCTATTTTGTCCATGGCATAATCGCCCAGCCCGAGTTCTTTTGCTTTTTGCAGAAAACGCAGTTTTCCCGGTTCGCACCCCATCATCCGGGCAACAACCGCATCCAGGGAAACCGCATTGTCTGAGGCCAGAATTTTCCCGATAACCCTTAAATCAATTGGGTTTAATAAAAACCCGCTTATTGCGAATCTCGATGGGGAACTGCTCAAATACCTGATCAACAGCGGCTTGAACGGTTTCATAAGATGCGGAAAGAATCATCACCTTGACATGACAACGCCCTTTCAAAACCTTAAGCCTGTTTGCCGTTATTGCCGGAAAGCTCCTTTTTAACCGCATGGCCCAGCTTGTCCAGAGTATATGGCTTTTTCAGGTACTGCCCGGCGCCAAGCTTCTGGGCCTTCATGATTCTTTCAGTTTCGGAAAAGCCGCTGACGATGATTGCTTTCTGAGCAGGGGCCAACTGGAGCATCCGTTTGTATGTATCCAGGCCGTCCATGCCCGGGCCCATGATCATATCCAGAACCACCAGGTCAAAACACTTCTCCCGGATCAGCTCAACAGCGGCTTCACCGCTTGACACCGCTTCCACCATATAGCCCAGCGCCTGGAGGAGGTTACCCGTGACCTCGCGCTGTTCCCTGACATCATCGACCACCAGGATGGACTCGCCGCCGCCCATATACTCTTCAACCAGCAGTTCCTTTTCCTCTGCGGCCGCATTTCGGGTGACCGGGAAATAGAGGGTAACGGTTGTGCCTGCGTCCTTTTTGCTCTGGACGTCGATATAGCCGTTATGATCCTTGACGGTTCCCCAGACAACCGCCATGCCAAGGCCGGTGCCGCTCCGATGCATCATTTTTTTTGTGTAAAAGGGTTCAAAAATACGCTCAACCTCATCCTCACCAATCCCCACGCCGTTATCCTTTATTTTTAATACGACGAACTCACCCTCCCTGACCATATCATAGCCCCGGATGGGCTTGTCGATGTAGCAATTGTCGGTTTCAATGACCACATTGCCGGCCTCGGCAATGGCTTCGGCCGCATTGGAAACCAGATTCATCAGGGTTTTGTACAAATGGATGGAGGAGCCCAGAATATTCAAAAGATTCGGATGGAGCCGGCTTTCGATGACAACCCCGGGATGATAGGTCTGCAGCTTCTGAAACTCAGGGCTTCTCAAGTACCTGTAAATAACCTCGTTTAAGTTCATCACTTCACTGGTCTCAACCCCCTTGCGGGCCAGGGTCAAAAGATCCTGAACGATGGCGACCGCCTTTTTTCCGGATTCACGCATAATTTCCAGGGGACGCCGCATATCACTGTCTTTAGCAATCTTCATTAGTAACAGATCCGGGTAGGAAACAATCCCCGAAAGCACGTTGTTCAGATCATGGGCGACACCGCCGGCCAGAGTCCCCATGGCTTCCATTTTCTGGGCACGCTGGAGCTGAATTTCCAGATGCGTCTGATGGGTGACATCGTTTACAATCACGACGATTGAACGCTGCTCCGCATCAATCAGGGGTATGAATTTCAGTCTAATCAGACTGTCGTTGGCTTCCACGGGTTCATCCAGGGAAATCGGGGCCAGGGAGGCCGCCGCCGCCTCAAAGGTTTCGCGCACCCGTTCCCGGTCCCCTGCCGAAAAAAGATCGATAAAATCCGAGGAGAGAAGGTTTTCCTCGGACATGCCAAAAATATTAAGCGCCGCCTGGTTGGCAAAAACGATCCGGCTGCGGGCGATCAGCTCAATGAAGCCCTCGGCGATGTTATTGAGCGTTACCTCATAATGCTTTTTGGAAGCCAGCAGCTCCTTGGTAATTTCGCGCTCATACATCTCCTCGCTTCCCAGTACCTGTCCCTTAAGCTGATCCGCCCGGCCGGCTTCGATATCTTCCAGAATCCGGTTGACATGGACCGAGAATTTGTCAAAAGGCGCCTTGGCGATCACGACATCCGCTTCGGAATTCGCCATCCGGGTTTTCTCTTC
>JAGYOT010000419.1 GCA_018399455.1 Desulfobacterales bacterium | reverse complement strand
CGGCCGGGGCGGAGATTATCCTGGCGGACCGGGATATCACGGTAACCCTCTCCCGGACCTGGCGAAGCACAGGAACCTGGAGCAAGGTGAAGCTGCTGGTTCAACTGATTGTCTCCATGGGCGGTGTCGATGAGATCGAAGAGGCCGATATTGAGCAGATGAAGCAGACGGATATGCTGGAATCCGTGCTTTCGGAGGTTGAAAAGACTCATCCCTCGCTCCGTAGAATCCTGATCGATGAGCGGGATCAGTATCTTGCCCACAGGATAAGGTATGCGAGGGGTACCAAAATCGTTGCCGTGGTGGGGGCCGGCCATATCCCGGGAATTCAGAAATATCTGAAAGAGGATATTGATATCGCAGCCCTGGAAACTGTCCCCCCCAAGGGCAAAAGCGCCGGGTTCCTGAAATGGGGGATTCCCTCTTTTATCCTGCTCCTGATTGCCGTCGGTTTTTTTTACGGAGGGGCTGAAAAGAGCGCCGGAATGGTTTCCTGGTGGGTGGCTGCAAATGCTTTGTTCGCCGGACTCGGCGCTCTTTTCGCGTTGGCCCATCCCTTGACGATTGGGGCATCCGTTGTCGCCGCCCCGTTTACCTCTTTAAATCCCATGATCGCCGCAGGCTGGGTTGCCGGCCTTGTTGAAGCCTTTCTGAGAAAACCCAGGGTCAGGGATTTTGAAAGCCTCTCCGACGACATTGTGTCTGTGCGCGGATTCTGGAAAAACAAAGTCACGCATCTTTTGTTGATCGTTGTTCTGACAAACGTGGGCAGTTCGGTGGGCACGTTCCTGGCATTGCCGCTGATGCTGAAAGCGCTTGGCGGTTAAGCGCTTTCCACAATCTTTACAATCGTTCGCTGCCGGATTTTGCCGTCTCCCCCGGGCTTCGTTTTTTTTACGGTCAGCAGCCGGTTTTCAGAAAAAAGACGGATGCATTCCGGATACAGCTCCCATTCCAGTGAAAGCCCTTTTTCTCTGACACTCTCCAGTGTATCGGACTCGGTGATGGCAAATGCCCGCTGTCCGATGATCGGCCCGGTATCCTCGCCGTAATCGATGAAGTGCACGGTACAGCCGCCTATCTTGCACCCGTAACGGAAGGTGTCTCCATAGCCGTCGGTCCCCGGAAAAGCCGGCAAAACGGCAGGATGAATGTTCATGATGCGGGGATTGCGGGAATCGGGGCTTACCCGGTCGATAAAATAGGGGCTTAGGTTCCGCATAAAACCGGCCAGCACCAGCAGATCGAAGGGATAGCGGTTCATGCAGGCGATGAGTTCGGATTCCGCGATGGCCCGGGCGGCAAAGTAGGCGGCTGTTTTTTCAGGTTCACCGGTGTCTGAAAAAATCCCCTGCCGGCTGATGATATCAACGCTGTCATAATCTGCCGGCAGGCGGGCGGGGTCAGGGTTCTGTCGATATTGCCGTATGATGTTTTTATAATCTACAACAAAGGTAGGGATGCCTCGTTTTTCGGCCCGTTCCAGACCTTTGGCCTCCGGTCTGTCGGAGCCCGCAAATACGACTTTTCCATTTATCCGGCGGTTTTCGCAGGCCTTGAGGATGGCCTCCAGATTACTGCCGGTGCCGCTTATCAAGGCTCCGATACGGAGTGGAAGGCTCATGGTTCATTCCTTTTCAATGGGCTTCATAATGTTTTTTGCCTTATAGGCTGAAAGATAAAACGGCTCCCCCGTTTTCGAGGAAATTGCCGGGTGGCGGTCAGCGTCTTCGCTTTCCTTTTCAAATATGGACAGCGTGTGCGTCTCAACCCCGGTCAGCGTAACCGAATAGACTGGATTGGAAAAGTCAGTTTTTTTTCGCTCCGTAATAAAACTCTGGCACTTAAGTGTTGAAAGATGATCCAAAAGCGCCTCCACCGCATTTTTTGGTACGGCCTCGCCCCGGGAATTCTGCCAGACCAATGTTTCGGCTTCTTCCCCTTCCGGTTCTGCCGTTTCCTGATTGTCTGACTGCCCGTGCGCGGCGGCCTCAACTTCAGGCTGCCCGGGGGCGCAGACGATACTGACTGTTTTTTCATTCTGCCGGATCTCAATGCCTTGAACATCCTTCGGGTTCAGGGAAAGCACGGTTTTGTCCCTCAGGGCGTCCATGCCCTGGTCAAAGCGGTATCTGATGTTGTCCCGGGCATGATAAACTTTTGGATCATCGGGAAGCTTTACAAACGTATGCTGGGTGGAGGGAACTTTTTTGCCGACAGCAAAGGCCCGCGCCAGGTCTCCGTCCGACCATGCCTTAACCGTAATTTTTTGGCCCGCATTTAACTGATAGCGGGTATAGTTTTTCGATTCTGAGACCATGGCGGTCAATTGAAGGTCCGTGATGGCCTCTATCATTTGATCGACTTTGCTTTCCGTTGCCGGATAACCTTGGGGCTGAATTCGCCATTTGCCGTCTGCCTTCACCAGTTCGATCGTCTCCCCGGTCTTAGCGGCCGCTTCGGTTTTCTCCGGCACAGTGATAACAAGTTTGCTGATTGCTGAGGCTTTAATCTCGGACATTTCAGGCAGTTCATAAAGCGTGCGGTCCGAACGGTGGAAAACGAGATAAAGCACTAGAACGACAGCCACCCCAATGAGAACCAGATATTCTTTTTTGGATTTCATGCCTTCCTTCTCCTTGCGTTGAACTTTTTTCTTTGCCATCCAAAAACTGACTTTTTACGAGTGCATCACCTTTAG
>JAGYOT010000418.1 GCA_018399455.1 Desulfobacterales bacterium | reverse complement strand
TTCCTCGGGATTTGCGACGCCCTCTGATCTTAAATTGGGCTTGAACTTTTTGCTTTGCCATCCAAAAACTGACTTTTTACGAGTGCATCTTTATTAATCCGCGTTCTGATTTATAATAAGCATTCTACGCCCGGTTTTCGAACCATTGCCGCATGGAAGGTCAGGACCGTTTAGTTGGCGCCCGTCTTCCTTTCAGCTTTCATTTTTAAAAGCTGTTCCAGCTTGGATTTGTGTTCCCGCGTCTGAAGCATGACCGCCTGGTGCGCCCCTTCCCATTCCAGCACCTGGCTTAGGATCATATCGCCGCTGGCATCCAGGCCCTCTTTGATCAAAGAAATGGCCGCTGTTTCCTTTTCCGCCAGTCTTTCAGCAAGCTGGTTAACCGCCTGATCCAGTTCCTCATCCGGCACAGACCGAAAAATAAGGCCTATATCCGCAGCACGTCGGCCGGAGATTTCATCCCCCAGCATGGCAAGTTCTCTGGCTCTGGCCATACCGACCAGCCGTGGGAGAAAATAGATGCCGCCTCCGTCAGGCACAGTATTGATATTTACAAAAACCTCACAAAAACGGGCCTGGTGCGCAGCTAAAACAAAATCGCTGGCTAAAGCAAGATTGGCGCCAAATCCATACGCCACCCCGCGGACCCTGGATACGATAGGCTGTGGTAATTCGCGAAGCTGCAATATGAGTTTTTTAATCTGTCTCAATAAATTCAATGAATCAGGGGCATCGCCGGCCTCCCAAAGCAAATTCAAATCGGCTCCGGAGCAAAAATTGTTGCCGCTGCCTGTCAACACAACCACTCGAATGGCGTTATTCCTGCCAATTTGCTCCAACGCCCCCTGGAGACTATCAATCAATTCCAGATTAACCGCATTCATCACCTGAGGGCGGTTCAGTGTCAATGTGCAAACATTATCGGATGTATCGACCAAGATAGTGTCATCTCCCATATTCTCTCCTTTTTGGTTATAGGCGGAACAGGCGTCACCCCACTCGACGGTCGATCCCTTCCCAATACTTTTCGCGCAGATCCTTTTTCAAAATTTTACCCGCCCCGCTTTTGGGAAGCGCTTCAACAACCTCAACAGCTTTTGGAACCTTATAGCCGGCAATACGCTGCTTGCAAAAATCACGGAGCTCAGCTTCATCGACTGTTGCGCCGGGCCTCACCGCCACTACCGCCAATACCGACTCGCCCCACTCCTTGTGAGGGACTCCGATTACGGCTGCTTCCAAGACGTCCGGATGACCTACCAGAGCATCCTCAACCTCTACCGAATAAACGTTTTCACCACCCGTGATAATCATGTCTTTAGCGCGGTCGACCATAAAAATATATTTATCTTCATCAATCGTTGCCAGATCCTTAGTCCAGTACCAGCCGTCAATCAAAGCTTCGGCGGTTTCCTGCGGCTTGTTTAGATAGCCCTGCATGATATTGTCACCGCAAGCGATAATCTCCCCGACCTCGCCGGGCTGGACATCGGTGCCGTTCTCATCCACGACCCGCACATCAACACCAATGATTTGGCGGCCTGCCGCCTTGAGCAGATACTGCTTGTTCTCGTCGGAAAGTCCCTGCCGGTGCTCCTCAGGAAAAAGAATGGTGAGGATGGGGCCGGCTTCAGTCATTCCATAGACCTGGGTAAATTCGCAGGCAAATTCCTTCACTGCTTTCCTGAGCAGACTGGGCGATATTGGTGAGGCGCCGTAAATAATGTACTGAAGACTTGAGAGATCATATTCGCTGATCCCGGGCTCGTTGACCAGCATGTTAATCATGGTCGGCACCCAGAGCGATATCGTCGGTTTATAGTGTTCAACGGCTTTGAGAACGGCCACCGGGTCAAAGGCTTTGACCAGTACATGCGCTCCGCCTACCAGGGTTATCGCGAAATTAACGGCACCATCCGCCAGGTGAAACATTGGAGCCGAGTGCAGGCCCACTTGCTCGCTCCCAAATCTCATGGCTGTTGCAAGATGATACGCATTGCTGATTATGCTTTTGTGAGTCAGAATAACCCCCTTGGCCTGTCCTGTGGTACCGCCGGTGTAATAAATGCCGAAAAGATCATTTTCATTCGTATTGGAGTTTTCATAAGGTTCGGCTTCAAGCAGCGTGTCATATGAAATCGAACCCTCGAAAGGCTTTTCTTCGCCTGTATAGATGAAATGACGGACTCCCGGGATCTGTTCTTTTATCTGCGCGATAACATCATAAAATTCGGGATCCATAATGATGGCCTGAGCCTCTGAATCATTTATTTGATAAACCAGTTCGGGGCCTGCCAAACGAAAATTGAGCGGGACATTGACAAAGCCGCCTGCAGACAGCCCGTAATACAGATCATACCACCGAAATCCGTTGAACATGATAGGGGCAACCCGCACTCCCTTTTCCAGCCCCAGCTTCCTCAACCCCCCTGCAAAGCGTAATGCACGGTTATACGCCTCGGCATAGGTAAGCGTTAATTCACCGTCATAGACGAAGGGCTTGGATGGCGTGAGCTTATTCCAATGTTTCAGTTGTCCCAACAAAGTTTGCATAAACGTCTCCTTTTGGTTTGATTCGATTCATGAAAATAAAATGGCTGTCCGCCAGACTGACTTTTTACGAGTGCATCAATGTAATAACGTAGCAAGGCGTTCATGACCGCATCCGTTTATTTGAATGTAATAATTACTTACAAATGCAAT
>JAGYOT010000417.1 GCA_018399455.1 Desulfobacterales bacterium | reverse complement strand
CGCCGGTAATGGTAACCGCCCCCAGCCGGGGGTCTTTGATTGATTTTTGCAAAAGCTCCGAAACGGCTTCCTGTATCAGACCGCCTACACGCTCGGCGCGATTGAATGGTTTCATATATGGATCATCTCCATTTTAGTATCGATTAACTCCGCCAGGTGCAAATTTTCGGTGAAGACAATAAGCTTGTCCATTTTGGCATTGATCATGCGCCTGTCATTGCCCACCAGCGCAAATCCGATTTCCGCCTGGCTCAGGGAGTCATTGTATTCGACCTCGGCAATTGATGCGTTAAATCCGTTCCGGAGCCGTTGAATCGTCGATTTGATAATCCCGCGTTTTTCTTTGAGCGAGGAGCAGTTGTGGAGTCTAAAGGTGATCGTGCCGTAGCCGATAACCATAAAAGGGTCTCATTCGTTTTTCATGTTGATCCCGAGCCGGGCGTTTCACAAACCTTTAGAATGCGAAACGCTCGTCTCGGCTTGATATAAAAGCCCGGTAGCAGCAGACAAAAATCAGCTGATCTCAGGCTTGATCTCTTCCAGGTAATAGTTTTCCAGCACATCGCCGATTTTAATGTCGTTGAAGTTCTCAATCCGAATGCCGCATTCGTAATTGTGCGTCACTTCTTTGACATCGTCTTTAAAACGTCTCAATGTGGCAATTTTGCCGTTAAAAGCGACGATGCCGTCCCTTACCAGACGGACATTCTGGCCGCGCTGGATTTTGCCGTCCGTAACATAGCAGCCGGCGATGGTGCCGACACTGGGCACATGAAATACCTCCCTCACTTCGGCCCGGCCCAGTATTTTTTCCTCGAACTTGGATTCCATCAGTCCTACCATGGCATCCTTGATATCCTTGATGGCATTGTAGATGACATCATAATAACGGATATCCACATTTTCTTCTTCGGCCATCTTTACGACCTTGGCGCTGGGCCGGACGTTGAAGCCGAGAATGATGGCGTTGGAGACCGCTGCCAGGGATACATCGGATTCGTGAATCGGCCCCACCGCTGAATGGACGACGCTGATTTTGACCTCCTCGGTGGAGAGTTTGGTCAACGAATCCTTGAGCGCTTCAATGGATCCCTGCACATCGGCTTTGATGATGATGTTTAAGTCCTTGACCTCGCCTTCCATCATTTTTTCATAAAGCTTGTCCAGACTCATCCGGCTGGAGCGGGCCAGCTCCTTGGACCGCTGTTTGTGAAGGCGGTGCTCGCTGATTTGTTTGGCATCTTTTTCCGCTGATAGGGATACAAATTCGTCCCCGGCCATGGGCACACCGGAAAGCCCGACAATTTCCACCGGATAGGAGGGGCCGGCAGCCTGTACCTGCTGTCCGCGGTCATTGTACATGGCGCGGATTTTGCCGTAATACATCCCGCATACCACGGCATCCCCGGTTTTAAGCGTTCCCTCCTGAACAAGCAGCGTGGCAACCGGCCCGCGGCCGGTATCCATTTTGGATTCAATCACATGGCCTCTGGCCAGTTTGTCCGGATTGGCCTTCAGTTCAAGGACTTCCGACTGAAGCAGAATCATTTCCAGGAGTTCGTCTATACCGATCTGCTGCTTGGCCGAGACGTTGACAAAAATGGTGTCGCCGCCCCAGTCTTCGGGCACGAGACCTTTTTCCGCGATCTCGCGTTTGATGCGGTCGGGTTCGGCGTTATTCTTATCAATTTTGTTAACCGCCACGATGATGGGAACGCCTGCCGCCCTGGCATGATCAATCGCCTCGATGGTCTGGGGCATTACCCCGTCATCGGCTGCCACAACCAGTATCACGAGATCGGTGATCTGCGCCCCCCGCGCCCGCATGGAGGTAAACGCCTCATGCCCCGGGGTGTCGAGAAAAACGATTTCCCCGCTGTCCAAATCAACGTAATAGGCCCCGATATGCTGAGTAATGCCGCCGGCCTCGCCTTCGGTCACCTTGGTTCGACGGATCACATCCAAAAGAGAGGTTTTTCCGTGATCCACATGCCCCATAATCGTGACCACCGGCGGACGGGGCGCCATCTGATCAGGGCTGTCGGCTTCAGTCTTTAGGACGGTTTCTTCTTCAAATGAAGCCCGTTCGACCTCGAAACTGAATTCCTGGGCAACAAGATTGGCTGTGTCAAAATCGATGGTTTGGTTCACCGTTACCATCATGCCCATGTTCATAAGGGTCTTAATCAGTTCATTGGCTTTTATGCCCATGCGTTTGGCCAGATCTGCGATTACAATGGTGTCGTCTACCTTGATGCGGCGTTTGATGGCCTTCGGAGTGGTTGGCTGGGGCCTTTGCTCCGGCGGATGAACAGCCGTCGACTTCCCTTTTTTCCGGGATTTTTTGGCTCGGCCGTGGCTCTTGTCGTAGAGCGCGTCGCCTTCTATGACTTCCTTGCGCCGTAAAGCGGTTTTCGATTTTCCGGGTTTACGAAGTTTTTCCTCTTCCTCCGGCTTTTTCCTCCGGCCTTTCTTTTTGCCATCCACTTCGGTTGCCGGGGCTTCCGCAGGGGCCGCATCATATTCGGTTTTTTTCTGAGCCGGCTCCGGAGGTTGCTCGGCTTCAGGTTCAGGTTCCGGTGGTTGTTCAGGTTCGGGCATCTGAATGATTCTGGCCGGTGTTTCTTTTCTCCGTTTCTTTTTCTGCTTTGGTTTTGCCGCAGGTGTTTTGGGGGCCTCCGTGGCTTCGGTAGGTCCGGCTGCCGACG
>JAGYOT010000416.1 GCA_018399455.1 Desulfobacterales bacterium | reverse complement strand
GATTGAATCGATCGGCTTCCGTTTTTTCGAGCTTGCGCGAAAGCGCGGCGGTGTGGCGCAAAGCCCGATCCAGGTCGGGCTTTTCTCCGATAAGGGCGGCTTTGAGCTTGCCGCCATGGAAGAGTTTTTCCCGGATGTTTCGAAGGTTGTCGGCAATGGCGGAGAGGTTGTCTTCCGAGAGATCGGCCGTCATTTTTTTGATAGTCTCCAGCTGGTGGATGCCGTGCCACTTTTCGTTTAATGCATTGGAGAGATTAAAGGCTCTGGCGGCAAGAGAAATGGCAAACCGGTGCCCGTTGGCAACAACAGCGGATTCCATTTCCGCACGGTATTCCATAAGTAGTCTTTTCAAAAGCGTGGTGTCGGAAAAATCGATACCCGAGAAGATCTCATCGGTCAGTTCAAACATGGGGTCAATGTTTCTTGAGAGGCATTTTGAATTGAATGACACGATCGGCAGGCAGCTTTTTTCCGGAGCTTCGGCAAATCGGTTGCCCGCATTGACCGAAAGCGACATGCCGCCGGTATAGAGGTCGATCAGGTGGGAGATATCGGAAGGGCTGTAATTACGGGTACCCATTCGCGTCAGGGTGTAGCAGAACAGCGGGAGCAGGGGGATCAGATCCGCAGGCAGCGCCTCCAGATCCATAGCTGCTGTAAAATACAGAATGCCGACGGTCGGCTGTTGGTATTCCATGACCGGCGGATCGTCATGTTCAGCGGCTGCTGCGACCGTTTCGATGTCAGCAGAGATATCCCCGCGCTCAAGTGTCGGGAGCGACGAGAGGTCTTCCCTGGCCTCCTGCAGTTCCATTAACTGCCGGGCATCGTCCTGCATTGCTTCGATATCGGAGGGAGAAAGCGCCTTTTCCATGGCCGCCAGCTTCTCCCTGATCTGCCGGTTTTCCCGTTCCGCCTGTTCAGGGTCCGGACTCATTCGCAGCCGCACCCGGTGGGGGTTGTCAATAAAGTAGGCCTTGATTCTTCCCTCCAGAAATCCCTTTTTTTTGCGCTCTTCATTGAGTTTTGCCAGGAGCGAGTCAAACTGAAGCGCGAGAGCCGGGTCCCCGCCGTGGAGCCAGTCGCCTGAACAGCGCAGCAGTAGTTTTAACCCATAGGGGAAGGGGGTGTTGGTGACCTCTTTTCGGTAAAACTCGATCTGGTGAACGGCCGATTCCACCAGTCGTTCTTCGATGCCTGTGTCCACGAGGTTTTGCAGGGTGTCAAATATAAGGCGTTCAATGGCCTCTCCCGCATCCGGGGGTACATCCCTTAAACCGCAGGAAAACATGGTATCCTTGTTCTCCGCATCAAAGCCGGTCCCGTCCGAGAGGGTGCTGCCGATTTCGGAGTCGAGCAGGGCCTTTCTGAGGGGAGAGCCGGGATTGCCGAGAAGAATCTGCTCGAGTATGGCAAGGACCAGAATTTCAAATGATTCGCGGATATCGGCAGTCAGCCAGGCCAGACAGATCTGGCATTTTTTCCCGTCATCCTCCGCCCTGTCAATGGGATAAGTGTATTCGGCGGTTTTCGGTGCATCCCAGCGCGGCTGAGAAGGCACTTCGGTATCCGGGTCAATGGCATTGAAATGGCTGAGGATGGTTTCATCAATGAACCTGAGATGGTCCTTGAGGGGGAGATTGCCGTAGGTATAGAAGTAGGCGTTGCTTGGATGGTAATGGCGCCGGTGAAAGGCAATCAGCTGTTCATGGGTGAGCTCCGGAATCTCCAGCGGGTTTCCGCCTGAATTGTTGGAATAAGTTGTGTCCGGATACAGGGCGTTCAGGATGGAGCGTCCCATCACCTGGTCCGGCGAAGAGAGTGCCCCTTTCATTTCGTTGTAGACCACTCCTTTGTAGGTGAGCCGGGACTGGTCGGTGTTCTGCGGGTCCGGTTCAAACTCCAGCCGGTGGCCTTCCTGCTTGAAGCTCAATCGTTCTAGTTTGGGAAAGAATACCGCGTCCAGGTAGACGGACATTAAATTGTAATAGTCTTTTTGGTTCTGGGTACAGAACGGATACATGGTCCAATCCGATGACGTCAGAGCGTTCATAAATGTGCTGAGGCTGCGTTTCATCATGGAAAAGAAGGGGTCGCGCACCGGATAGTTGATGGAGCCGCACAAAACCGTGTGTTCAAGAATGTGAGCCACACCGGTGGAGTCCCTTGGGACGGTTTTTAGCATCACCCCGAACGTGTTTTCCGTGTCGCTGCAGCTGATATGAATATGGTGGGCGCTGGTGTTCTCGTGCAGCAATTCGTAGTAGATTGAACTTATCTCCGGGAGTTCGACGATTCTTTGTATTCTATAACCGCAGAGGCGGAAGCCTTCGGTTAGTCCGGGGTTGTTGGCATCCAGTTCGCGCATCATATGTCTGATCCTTTGCAAGTCTTTATCTTTGAGCGTTTATCGGTTTTGAAAGTCAACCGGTGTTTTTTCAGCGGCCATATGCCATGAAAGGCAAAACAGGCTGGTTTTCATGCCCGATTCAGAAAACAACATAACGGCAACAGATTGTTGCGCAATGAAAATTGATTTGCAAGAGCTTTTGTTCATGATAAATTGGATCGTCCGTGGCCCGCAGAAAGGGCTGACAGAAGGGGGAAGCCTCTGTTCTTCAGGCAGGATCAGGGATCAGGCAGGCCGCCTGCTTCGCACCGACACCCTCTCCCGTGTAATGTGTGCGACAGGAGAAAATAATGATCAAA
>JAGYOT010000415.1 GCA_018399455.1 Desulfobacterales bacterium | reverse complement strand
GGTTTCAGCAAATTTCCGGACTTCCTTGCGGATCATCTCCTGCTGTTTATTCAGGTCAAAATCCAATGCAGACCTCCTTGGTTAGACGGTATAAATTTTAGACCCCTCGAACTCCCGCCAGGCGGGGAATTTGAATTTCTCTCATAAATTGGAGCCACGCCCCTTCATCTTTTAAAAACGCATAGCATTCAGGCATCGCAGGATCTCCGTAAACAATTAAAGCCTCGATTGAAGCAAAAGTGGAGTCCCCCTGTTCGAACGCTCCTCAAATTTATTCATACCCGGATCACATTAACGAAAAGCCGGGCAAATTCCTCTCCCAGGCTGGGCAGATTGTACTCCCGGTTGAACATGATCCATGGAATAATAATGTGGTCAATGGTGCCGAAAAGTAAATCCTGACAAAGATCCATGTCCAGATCAGGCTTGAACATTTCCTCCGCCTGCCCCCGGGCAATAATGGCCTTAATGACACTGAAAATTTTTTCGATGATCCGGATGCCTTCTGAGCGGTAGAACTCCCTGTTGGTGCGAAGCATCAGAACAAGAATCGTGGTATAGTTTTTTTCATCATTATAAAAACGAAAGAGCTTTGAAATAATTTCGCGAATCTCGTTTTCAAGGGTGTTGCCGCAGATATGATCATAGAGTTCGCTTAGTTTCTCATCCGGGATGCGAATCAGCAGGCTCTGTTTGCTGCGATAGTATTCATAGACCGTGCCTTCGGCCACCCCCGCACGCCGGGCAATCTGCAGCATGCTGGTATCATTGAAACCGTTCTCGGCAAAAAGGGATATGGCCGCATTGATAATGCGCTTCTGCTTCTGATCCTTTTTGTTGATCGCCGGCTGCGGATGCGGACTGCTTTTTACTGCGCTTAAAACCAGGTCGGCTATTTTGCCCGCCTGATCCAAAGGGTTGACGGAATCCTTCATGGTCCAGTTAATTGCGATGTGATCCACCGTTCCAAGGATCATATCTCTTAATATCAGGGGCGATGAAAGCCCCCGGAACGAACCTTCGTTCATCCCCTCCCGGATAATCCCGGTAATCAAACCGGCGTACTGTTTAAGGGCCTCATAGGCGGAAGAGGAATAGAAGCGGGGATAGGATCGGGATTCCAGGATAATTTTAATTTCGTTTTTATTGCCGGAGTAGACCTTGCAGTGAAACCAGACGGCCTTTCTCAGCTTGTTTTCCGCTCCCTGAATACCGGCCAGGTGATCCTTGAGCCCGTCCGCGCAAGCGGACATGAAATTGTCAATGATCGCAAACAAAACATCTTCTTTGTTCTTAAAATACGTATAAATTCCCGAAGGCGCCATGCCGGCACCTTTTGCAATTTCAGATACCGTCGCCTCAGCAAATCCCTTCTCCGATATGACGCGGGTTGCCGAGTCCAGAATGGCCTGTTTGCGATACTCGAACTTCTGAATGGACTGGGGCAAAATTGAATAACCCTCATTTTTTTTTATATCTTGAGGATAATTTATTTTCTATTTAAACAAAAATCAAGAAATAATTTTTATCCTCTGGTAAAAAACCATCAAAAAAATAATAGGAGCAAAACTGGTCTTATGGACCCATTGACCCAAGGACTTACCGGTATCATTGCGGGCCAGGCGGCAGCCAGGCGACGGACGATTCGTCAGGCAAGCCTGGCCGGTCTTATCGGCGGCATCCTGCCGGACGCGGATGTGTTTCTGCACGTGCCTCATGATCCCCTGTTTAATCTGCTGATCCATCGTCATTTTACCCATTCCCTGATCTTTATCCCCCTCGGCGGATTCATCGCAGCCCTGGCGGCCTGGCTCCTGATGAAACGGCGGCCGGGCTTTACGCGGGTTTATCTTTTCGCCACACTGGGATACGGCACCGGCGGTCTCCTGGATGCCTGCACAAGCTACGGGACTTACCTGTACTGGCCTTTCTCCCGGTCTCGTGTGGCCTGGGACGCCATTGCGATTATTGATCCGATCTACACCCTGATCCTTGCCGCTGCCTGCTTTTTGGCATTCCGGAAAAGAAGCAGAGGAATCGCCCTTTTCGGCCTGATCCTGGGGCTTTGTTACCTGGGTGCCGGTTTTTATGCCAGGGATACGGCAGCCCGAATCCTCATGGATACAGCAGGACATCGCGGTCATAAGGTGGACCGCATCCGCGTCATGCCCACCCTGGGGAATCTTATTCTCTGGCGGGGGATCTATCAGAGTGGTGACGCCTTTCATATTGACGGGGTTAGGCTGGGGATATTCGGGGTCCACCGGGTTTATGCCGGCCCGGTGATTCAAAAATTTGAACCCCGCACCGACGTCCCGCCTCAAATATCGGATGCGGCTTTAAGAGATATGAAGCGGTTTTCTCATTTTGCTGACGGCTATGTGTTTCAGTTTAAGGATGATCCTTTGATAATCGGTGATTTACGCTATTCCCTGCTTCCTCACCAGGCAGAACCGCTCTGGGGTTTAGTGGTAGCGCCCGAAAAACCGGATAAACCGGAATCTTCGCCCAATCCCTCAACCAAGCTTAAATACTTTAAGCGTCTGAACCTGCAGACACTTAAATATTTCGGGCAGATGCTCCTGGGGAGCTATCCCTGAAAGCAACCACGGGACAAAACCAAAACAAGGACACGTAAAAAGTCGTTTTGGATCAGCCGTCATTTATGCTATTAAGAAAGCGATTTAACCGCCGCTTAACGTTTTGTTATAAATTGAGTC
>JAGYOT010000414.1 GCA_018399455.1 Desulfobacterales bacterium | reverse complement strand
GGCGCCATAGGCTTCCATGGCCCAGACTTCCATCTCCCCCAGACGCTGGCCGCCAAACTGAGCCTTACCGCCAAGCGGCTGTTGAGTGACAAGAGAATAAGGTCCGATCGAACGAGCGTGCAGCTTATCATCCACCAGGTGGTGGAGTTTCAGCATATACATGGTGCCGACCGTAATTTTTCCGTCAAAGGGCTCTCCTGTCCGGCCGTCAAAAAGGGTCGCCTGGCCGGTCCTGCTCAATCCGGCCTCCCTCAGCAGATCTTTGATTTCCCCCTCCCGGGCACCATCAAAAACCGGCGTGGTCATATGGACGCCTTCTTTGTAATTGTCCGCAAATTGAAACAATGCGTCATCGTTCATATCATCAAACGGAACGGGTGCGTCCTTATCAGAAAAGATGGATTTGAATTTCTGTCTCAGGGCATCCGCCCTGGCCTGCTTGACCATCTCGTTTAACTGATCCCCCAAACCGCTTGCCGCCCGGCCCAAATGAATCTCCAGGATCTGGCCGACGTTCATCCGGGAGGGCACGCCCAGGGGATTTAACACCATGTCCACCGGACGCCCATCCTCGAAATAGGGTAAGTCCTCCTCCGGTAAAAGCCTTGACACAACGCCTTTATTGCCGTGCCGGCCGGCCATTTTGTCCCCTACCGAGAGCTTTCGTTTCATGGCCACATAGACCTTGATCATTTTGATGACCCCGGGGGGCAGATCATCGCCGCGTTCAATAGCGCTGACCTGATCATCGAAGGCCTGCCGGGCCATCTCCACCTGCTCCCGATAGCGGGAAATCACTTCATGGACCTGTTCATTGGCCTTGGCATCTTTCAATTCCAGGGTTTCAAAACGAGCCAGGGGGACATCAGCCAACTGCTTGGGATCAATCCGTGAATCCCGGGCGACCGTCACTTTTTTGCCGTCCGTAAAATCTGCGGCACACTGTTTGCCGGAAATCAGGCCATCAACTTCCCGCCTGGCCGTCTCTGCAATGATTTTGATTTCATCATCCCGGTCTTTTTCAAGCTGGGAGATCTCATCGCCCTCAATGGACCGGGACCGCTCATCTTTATCGACGCCGCGGCGCGAAAACACCTTGGCATCAATCACCACGCCGTTGACCCCCGGAGGGACCCGTAGCGAGGTATCCTTGACTTCACCGGCCTTTTCACCAAAGATTGCCCGCAAAAGCTTTTCTTCGGGCGAGAGCTGGGTTTCCCCTTTGGGGGTCACTTTACCCACCATTATATCACCGGGGCCGACCTCGGCACCGAGCCGAATGATCCCGCAATCATCGAGATCGCCCAGCGCTTCTTCCCCAACATTGGGAATATCCCGGGTAATCTCCTCCCTCCCGAGCTTTGTATCCCGGGCAAGAACTTCAAATTCCTCGATGTGGACCGAAGAGAAGACCCCATCCTTTACCAGCCGCTCGCTGACAAGGATCGAGTCCTCAAAATTATAACCGCCCCAGGGCATAAACGCCACCATGACGTTTTTGCCAAGGGCCAGCTCGCCCTTTTCTGTGGCAGGCCCGTCCGCAATGATTTCACCGGCCTCAACCCAGTCTCCGCGACGGACAATCGGGCGCTGGTTAAAACAAGTATTCTGATTGGAACGAACAAATTTGGATAAATTATAGATGGTTACATTTTTATCGGCCAAATCCCCCGTGGGTTCATGCTGAAGTACGATTCGGGATGCATCCACACTGACCACATAACCCGCCCGCTTGGCAACAATGGCAACGCCTGAATCACGTGCCACCACACCCTCATTTCCGGTGCCCACCAAGGGGGCACTGGGCTGCAGAAGCGGCACTGACTGACGCATCATATTCGACCCCATGAGGGCCCGGTTTGCGTCGTCGTTTTCAAGGAACGGGATAAGGGAGGCAGAGGCGCTGACCAGCTGATTGGGCGATATGTCCATCAGCTCAATCTGTTCTCTGCCGATCTGCATGAATTCGCCTTCCACCCGTGATATCACCAGAGGATTGACAAACTCGTTGTTTTCATTGACCGGGGCATTCGCCTGGGCAATGGGGTGATCCTGCTCCTCAAAAGCGGAGAGCATTTTGATTTCATTGCTTACCCGGGCGTTTTTGACGACCCGGTACGGGGTTTCAATAAATCCGTACTCATTAACCCGGGCATAGGTGCTCAAGGATACAATCAGGCCGATATTGGGCCCTTCGGGGGTTTCAATGGGACAAATCCTGCCGTAGTGAGAGGGATGGACGTCGCGGACCTCGAACCCCGCACGGTCCCGGGTCAAACCTCCCGGCCCGAGTGCGGAAAGCCGCCTTTTATGAGTGGTTTCAGACAAGGGATTGGTCTGATCCAGAAACTGAGAGAGCTGACTGGTGCCAAAAAACTCTTTGACCACCGCGGATACCGGCTTGGGATTGACCAGATCATTAGGCATCAGAGCATCAACTTCCTGCATGCTCATGCGCTCCTTGATCGCGCGCTCCATTCGTACAAGACCAATTCGGTACTGGTTCTCCAGAAGCTCTCCAACTGCCCGGACCCTGCGATTGCCGAGATGATCAATATCATCAACAGCTCCCTGGCTGTCACGAAGCTCCACCAGGGTTTTGGATGTCATCAGAATATCTTCTTTCCGAAGTATCCGGATATCCAGCGGGGTTTCAATCCCCAGGCGGTGATTGATCTTTAGACGGCCGACACTGGACAGGTCATAATAGGCGGTCTTGAAAAACAGATGGTCGATAAATTCCTGGGCCACCTCTGGTG
>JAGYOT010000413.1 GCA_018399455.1 Desulfobacterales bacterium | reverse complement strand
CCGGCGACGAACAGGCACAGAAAAAGAAATGCCGGAATCGTCTTTCCTATGCTTAGCTTACGCATTCTCTTGGTTTTTAACATTTTGGTTCTCAACCTCCCGAAAGCGCACGCTATTGCTCCTGATCAAAAAAAGATATTTTCTTATATAAAGTCACCAACTCCGGGCTTGTTCAACCCTCGGATAAGATTATGGTTCGTCCCTCACACACTCTATCCTTTTTCGTTCGTTTTCTCATGTTCATCATCTCCTTGTGTCTCTCAACCGCCTAACGATACCACCACCAGCGGCCGGAGCACAGCGTAGGCCGTCTGGTGCAAGGGCTTGATAATCGTTATGGCCTCTTCAGATTACTATCATATTTACTAAAGCCCCGCTGTCTTGCTTTCTGTGCTCCGACGAGCTTTTCTGAGGGGCCCATTCTCGCACAGAAAGCAACCCATCTCAGGTTGCCCCCTTCGATGGAATACGGTATTAGATAAGTAGTCATCCCATCTAACCCCATATCAGAAGGTGGGGATTTCCCAGGGTTCAAACCCCATAATCTTTGCGGCCACCATGTCGGTGGCCAGAGGATTGGTCCCGGCTACAATGACATTCATATCCACCAGCGTCCCTTTTGTGGGGCCTTCGCCCTCCATGGAAACCATAGGACCTGAATGCAGATTGATCAGCGGGATATCCATATCTTTTCAAAGCCTGGTATAGCCTAATGCATCAAACACGTACTGCTGCATTTCATCAATTATGGATTGCTTTTTGGTATAATATATTTCCCCGAAGAATCCGACATTGTGTCTCCATGCCGCTGCAGAGCCTTCCCCGATAAAAACCTCCTTGCCTGCCTTTTTCATCAAGTGCGCCAGGGCCCGGATGACCTCCGGCTTTGTGGTGCATCGAGGATCCTCACTCAAAAGATTGGGCTTTAACATAATCTGCTGCCTGTTTCCCGTAATCTCCTTTATCCCGCCTAAAAGATCAATCGCCTCCTCCACGGCCGCGTGAATTTTACCGCCGTTAATTCGCGCAATGCTGACCGTTGCACCCACGGGGCTCTCTGGATGATTCCGGGTTGCATTCGCATTCAGACATTTCTCTGCCTCAACCCGGTTCCCTGTCACACCGGCCACTGCTGCAAAAAAAAGATAATTCCGACCCTTCTGAATAAATTCCCTTCTGGTGAGATCATTTTTTCCCATAATGCTTCAACCTGGAATGTGGCTTATTTGGGTTGTCCCTTAATCCCCACAAACTGATAATCATGATCTGAAATGGGTGATATGCGGCGGGTTGCGTATTCCAGTGAAGTCGGCCACTCCGTCTGATAATCAATATGCATAAACCTGGTATGCTCCCGATTGATTCGAATCATAGAGAATAAGGCTTTCATCCCGGTTCCAGCATGGATATTCACAAATACAGCCTGAATCTTGCCGCGTAATCATCACCTGATTGGAGATAGTGAGCGTTTCGACATCAAAATCAGCATAACAGATCACAGCATCTTTAAAAGTCCCCGTACGCCTGTCATGGTCCAGCATGTAGGTGACCCTTGTTTCACTGGGTGAGATATTGAGTTTGTGCCACAACAGATGAGTGGGACGCCTGATCGCTTCATATTTAACAGCCTTGCCCGGTTCAGGGGTCAACAGGAACGATTGAAATGAGGTCTCGCTGATCCTGTCCACAAAACTCCGGCCGTCCTTTAACGCCCCGGTTACCCACTCACAATAAGGATACGAGGGATCGGAAATGAGTTGTTCCTCTCCGGGAACTCCTTCAGGTAAGATCCAGTAAACCTGATTGAGCCACCCTCCATCTCTGGAATAGCGGTTGAAGAGGATGCGATTTGTCCCGTCCCATGTCCACGTCGGATTGAAATCCTGGTGTTTTCCGGAGGTCAGCTCCTTGAATCCCTTACCATCCGCATTGATGACGCAAATGCTCGTCCGCCAGCGCTTCAGATCCAGCGCCCCCAGCCATCCGGTGGAATGGAGGCCGAAAAACGTAATTCGTTTTCCGTCTTTTGACCAGGAAGGCTTGTAGTCCTTATATCCGCTGGTCAGTGTTTTCTCTAACCCGCCGGCGAAATAGATTTTGAGATACAGATTCTCTGAGACCACCCAGGGTTCATGGAGGAGGAGCGAATCCGGCAGGCTTTGAAATGCATGACAAACCCTCGGGGTCATGCAAAGAAATCCCAAAATGCCGAACACAAAGGTGTTATAGATAAATATGGTTAAACGAACTTTCATCCCACCATACCCGCAACAGGATAGCTCGAACCGATCTTAGATAGGCCGGTTGAACGACCGTCAGTGCCAGCGACACTTTAAAGAAGCCGTCTGCCTTATGAACCGCTGAATTGATTCCCGTCATATCCTGGATTGCAGTGACAACCCAAATGAGTATTTGCCCATACAATTCTCTTTCCGTTAAGGGTTTTACATATCCAATCAGGGGGCAAACTGCTTCTCCGCCCTTGCTGTTGTTGTTTCCTATCTTGCGGCATCCATGAGCAGGAGGGGGGCAAGGCCCTTCTGCGCCGGATCGGTCGGACGACCCTATGGAGTTTATTCGGCAGATGCCGGGCATACCGGGAGGTCGAGAAAGCGGGAAATAAAGAGGAATAAGATGGGATCAGGGAGTCTTTATGGACAGGCATAGGTCCAGGATCAGATGTTTGACAGGAGTTTCGGAGATGAGCGGCAAAAAAAGCCGCATATAGCCGTTTGGAGGGCCTTTACGCCGACACGGGCTGTAAGA
>JAGYOT010000412.1 GCA_018399455.1 Desulfobacterales bacterium | reverse complement strand
AATTTGCGCCCCTGCGTGAATTATAGCTGTTTGATGTATCATATCCCCTCAAGAATTCCCGCGAGGTGCGAAAGTAGCTTTTAGTTCGGCTTCCGCTACCAGCTTGTCCTCAACGTAAGCTTTGCCTTCAAAACAATAAATGCCCCGCCGACAGTAGATTATTTCCATTTGCAGGCGAAGCACATCGCCGGGCATTACCGGTTTGCGAAAGCGGGCCTTGTCGATGCCGACAAAATAGGTCACCTTGTCGTCCACGTCCTTTTCCGCCAGCGCCGCAGTCACCCCACCGACCTGGGCCAGAGCTTCCAGAATCAGAACACCCGGCATGATGGGGTGGCCAGGGAAATGGCCCTGGAAAAATGGTTCATTAATGGTTACGTTCTTAATCCCAACAGCTCTGGTTCCGACTTCCAACTCCACGATACGGTCTACCAGCAGAAACGGGTACCGGTGCGGAAGGATTTTCATTATTTCCTGTACGCTGAGTTCCATGCGGATTACCCTTCCTTGATAAGCTCTTGCAATTCTTCCATCTGACGCTTCAAACGGCTAATTTCTTTACGCATCTCCGGAAGCTTTGCAAAAGTCTTGGCAGCTCGCAGCCAGTCCTGGTGGGGAATCGCCGGTGTGCCGGAATAAATTTCCCCCGCAGGCAGTTTACCGGCGACGCCGCTTTGAGCGCCGATCATGGTATTGTCGCCGATTTTAATATGACCGGCCACGCCGACCTGACCACCGAGAGTACAATGAGTGCCAATTTGTGTGCTGCCGGCAATGCCGACCTGGGCGACGATTATGGTATCGGCTCCGATCCTGACGTTATGGGCAATCTGAACCAGATTGTCCAGTTTACTGCCGCGCCCGATCTGAGTCACGCCCAGGGCCGCACGGTCCAGACAACAGTTGGCGCCAATTTCAACATCATCTTCAATAACCACAATGCCGACCTGGGGAATTTTAAAATAACCGCTGCCGTCGGGCGCGAAGCCAAAACCGTCAGAACCGATAACAGCCTTGGGTTGAATAATAACCCGGTCGCCGATTCGGCATCCTTCGCGGACCACAACCCCGGCATGAATCAGGCAATCACTGCCGATACGGACGTTATCATAGAGAAGCACCCCGGGGTAGAGCGTCGTCCCGGGGCCCACCTCCACGTTTTTGCCGACCACACAGCCGGGATAAACAGTGGCCCCGGCGGCAATCTTCGCCTCGGGATCCACCCAGGCGCCTTCCATAACGCCGCGAACCTCAGGCTTTGTCACGTGGAGGGCGGTCAACACCTTGGCAAAGGCCAGGTAGGGGTTGGAGCATACCAGCAAAGAGACGCCGGGCGCTTCGATCCCGGGCTTGACCATCACCGCTGAGGCCCGGGTGGTCTGAAGCAGAGGCAGGTACTTGGGATTGGCCAGGAAGGTGATTTCACCGGGACCGGCACCATCGATGCCGGTGACCCGGTGAATCTGCACTTCGCCGTCGCCAACCACCGTGCCTCCGATCAATTCGGCCAACTCATTGAGGGTCTTCACGGCGGCTCCTTATTTACCTTGTTCGGCCTTGTAGACCTTGTTGTATGCGGCAATGGCCTGGTCTGTCAAATCGATGGAGTCGTCAGCGTAAATCAAAGCGCCGCCGGAACGTTCAAACACCAGAGTGTAGCCTTCTTTATCCGCAATATTCTTAATAACTTCGCTCAAGCCTTCCAGAATGCTGCGCCCCAAGCGCGCTTCTTCCCGTTGTAGTTCTTCCTGAGCGTCTTTCACAAACCGTTGAAAATCCTTGTTTTGTTGTTGAAAATCCCGTTCTTTTTGGGCTTTGGCATCCGCCGACAGCATCAGACTTTTCTTCTCCAGTTCCTCTTTCAGGTTCTGCAGATTCTGCTGGCGCCCTTGGGCGGTGCTTTGAAAATCGGCGACCCGCTTGCCCATACTGCCCTTGGCCACTTTACCGGCGTCACTTTCGACTAACGCCCGTTGCAGGTCGACATAGCCTATTTTCAGCTCCGCCGCAACAGCCGGAACCGCCACCATCATCATTACCACCACTAAACCTATCCAAAGTCTTTTCATGACCTTCTCCTTTTTCTGGAAATGAACGATTTAAAACATTTTCCCCACAGAAAAATCAAAAACAGAGTTTTCTTCATAATCTTTGGGATCCAAATTGTACCCCCAAGCAAAACGCAGCGGCCCCATGGGACTGTTCCAGGCCATGCCGACGCCGGTACTATAACGCATGTCACTGAAATATTCTCCTTGCTTATCCCAGGCATTGCCGGTATCGAAAAAGACCAGCCCTTTCATGTTCATTGCCTTAACCAGCGGGAAAGTGATCTCCAGGTTAAAGTAGGCTGATTTGTTGCCCCCATAGAAATAACCGTCTCCATCTTCCTCCTCTTCACGGGGACCAACCTCGCGCGAATTAAAACCGCGCAGGCTGTTCATGCCGCCGAGAAAAAACCGTTCGTCGAGGGGGCTGGACTTGCCGGACATTTCCTGTATATAGCCGATCTGCCCGTGAGCGGAAAACACCAGCCCCCAGGGCAACGGATGGAAATAACGATGGTCGGCGATATATTTAATAAACCTTTCCGTGCCTCCAATGCCGGCATACTCTACAGACACCTCGGATATGTTACCCCGTGTCGGATCAGGCCGGTAATCCGTGGTGTTTCGGGTCAGCGAGGCCGTAAAGGATGAAAGGGTATGCTTCCCTTCCTGCTCGGTGATCGACCTCGGAGCCCCTTCATCCACATCAAAAATATCCTTTTTTT
>JAGYOT010000411.1 GCA_018399455.1 Desulfobacterales bacterium | reverse complement strand
ACAATCAGGGAAATTTTGTTTTTACTGGCGGCCTTTCGGGCTTTTTCCGCATTGAAGAACGGGGTTTCAAAACAGATCCAGGTGACGTCAATGCCCTGTCTGCGAAGAACAAGGGCAGCCAGGATACTGTCCAGACCGCCGGAACCCAGACCCAGCGCCTTGACGGTTTGTTGACCGAAGCTCATATAATCGCGTTAGCTCTTTTTAAATTAAGGATGGCGTTCATGCCGGAAACGAATCAACGCATCAAAAAAATTCGACAGATATTAAATGCCGAGTACGCGGATGTCAAGACACAGCTTGTCCATCACAATCCTTTTGAGCTTCTGGCGGCAACGATTTTATCGGCCCAGTGCACGGACCGCCAGGTCAATGCCGTCACCCCGACGCTTTTTGAAGTGCTTCCAACACCGGCCGATTTTGCCGAAGCCCCGGTTGAGACCATAGAAGAGCTCATCCGGCCGACCGGATTCTATCACAATAAGGCCAAAAGCCTGAAGAACTGCAGCCGCGCACTTATTGAACGGCATCAGGGGAAAGTGCCGGAAACCCTGGAAGAGCTTGTCAAGCTGCCCGGTGTTGGACGAAAAACAGCCAACGTGGTCTTGGGGGCTGCCTTTGGTATCCCCGGCATCGTTGTGGATACCCATGTATCAAGGATATCTCAAAGGCTTGGATTGACGGAAAACAAAGATGCGGCAAAAATAGAACAGGACCTGATGGCGGTAATCCCCCGATCCGAATGGAACGACTTTTCCCTTCGCTTGATTTATTTCGGCCGGGAGTTATGCACGGCCCGAAAGCCGGACTGCCCACACTGTTTCTTGAGCAGGCTTTGCCCCTATCCGGATAAAACCCGCCTGCAAAATGCTCACTCTTCCCGCCGCATCAGCTGATCGTAGGCTTTCTGAATCTCAATAAACTTCTGCTGCGCCAGTTTCTGGAATTCTTCCCCCAGGTGCGAGACCTTGTCCGGGTGATATTTCTGCACCGCCTCCCTGTAGGCGGCCTGGATTTCCTTTCGACCGGCACCGGGTTTTAATCCCAAAACCGAATACGGGTCTCTTTCCTCACCGGTCCGGGTTTGTTTTTCCTGCGAGTCTTGACGGTCCCGTCTCCCGGCCCCTGTTTCCCCTGTCCTTTGCTTAAACAGCATCCGTCCCAGCGCCAGGATAAAACCCGGCAGCTTTTTGTATCGAAAATAATAGAGGAGGAGCCCCACAAGAAAGGTATCATCCAGCCAGCCGACAATGGGCAGCATATCCGGGATTAAATCGATGCGGATGAGCACATAAAGCCCAACCAGAACAATAGCAAAAAGAAGCCAAACCGAGCGCATTAAACAGGCTTTCTCACGATCTTAAGGTAGCGGTGAGCCGAAGCGGATTAAGCAGCAGCCCAAGCGCGGATTCGATGGTGGGACAAACCACATCAGCGGCCGTCACGGTCTCCGTACAGGCCCCCTCCTTCAGAATCACGACGATCCCCAATGCGGCTTCTCTCAGCATCAGCTGATCGTTACGGCCGTTTCCGATAGCAACCGTCTGTCCCGCACCAAGCGTTTTGATAAACTGCAGTTTGCCTTCCTGCTGGTCCGCCCCGGGCAGAATGGTCAGCTCACATGCAACCCCTTCAAGCTCCTCTTTTGCGATACCGAAGGTATCCGCGGTCAGCACATGAAGGCTCAGGAGCTCAGAAAGCCTGTTTAACGCTGCCCTGACTCCCTTAATCAAACGTCCGTCAATGGCAAGGGTGCCGTTATAGTCCATAACCAGATGCTTCAGCTTCAGTTCCCCGTAGCCGGGGATTAAAATTTGCATTTTTCACCTCCAGAATAAAACCGGCTTTAATGCCGCCGCCGCGAAAATGGAATTTTTTCTGCCGACCGGAATGCCCCAAAAGTCGGAAAGATCCTTGACAAAGGGCAGAAACAAAAGATATTGATTATGGGAATATACTCATAACTTTGATGGCTTATATCTTTTTGGATCCGTTTTGCCGGTTTGGCAAAAAATTGATCAACCTATAACATCAAATGGTTTGACTTTACCAATAAAAACCTTGAAAGAAAGGAGCAATGCGATGAAAAAAGTGGCAATTGTGGGATGCGGGGCTTACATGGATCAGGGCTACGGATGCCCCGGTGTCTGGCGATGCCTTAAAGCCGCGGCAATGGGGGATGGTTTGTTTGATGAACCATGCCAGGTCATTGCCTTTATCAAATGCAACTGTCCGGGCCGCCCGATTTTATCCAATATCGGCATGGCCATTAAAGCTCTCGAAATGAAACCCGATGTCATCCATTTAAGCTCATGCCTGGTCAATGCAAAACCGGGTTGCCCGTACATGACCCCCCAGGAACTGGGCCAGAACATAGAAAACAAATTCGGCATCAAGGTGATTATGGGGACACATGATTATCCCTAATGCCGCCTATCCCCGGGGACAGGCTTAAGCCTGTCCCCTTTACAGCGGCAAGGGATGCGCCGCAACATGGTAACGACATGTTAACGCTCAATAACGTTAACTTAACTGTCCCTACGTTAATCCCGGTCTCACGAGCCCTTTCCGATTTTCTGCAGCGCCTGCTCCGCTGCTACAGTGATCGGCTCGGCACTTGGCTCTGATGAACAGTCCGGGTTGCCGGCACACATTAGGGTAGTCAGTTCGGGGATAGTCTTCCCGCCAACAATCAAGGCGTTCACCGTGTCAATTTCCTTGACCGGCGCGCTGCTGTCGCTGATAATCTGTCCGCCTATAAGTTTTTGACTCTTCCTGT